>NZ_BCQU01000069.1:0-35871 GCF_001552235.1 Actinomadura rubrobrunea NBRC 15275
GCAGCGGCCCGGTCCTGATCGGCCAGTCGAGCCGGTCCGGCGGCGCGGCCAGCTTGGCCGCCCCGGCGACGACGAGCGGGCCCGCCAGCGCGGCGGTCGCGGTGTCGACGAGCATCGGTCACGCCCTCCGTTCGTCCAGAAGCCAGCCTGCCTCGACCATCTGCTCGGCCGTCCTGCGCAGCACGGCGGCCGGCGGGCGCCCGGTTCCCGCGTCGGGCAGCACGGCGACCGGGCGGGGCCGGGCCTCGGGCGGCAGGTCGATGCCCGTGGGCAGCTCGGCCACCGGCGGCAGCCCCGCCACCGGGCGGAACTCGGCGTCCTCCGCCTCGTCGGGCAGCCCGTGGGCGAGGAGGTGCTCGATGACCGCGGCCTCGGGCTCGCCGCACTCGGTCAGAGCCAGCGTCGTCCCGTTGACGAGGACGCCGCCGCCGTGGGGCAGCCGGGTGAAGGTCACCCCGGGGGCGAGTCTCATGATCCACCTCGCAGCCAGTGGTCGAGCCAGACCAGGCGCAGCAGCGGCAGGGCGTTGTCGGCCAGGTCGCGGCCGTCGCTCAGCAGGCGGATCACCGCCCGCGGGGCGATGAGGCCGAGGTCGGCCAGCGCGCACTCCCGGTCCAGCTGAGCGATGATCTTCTTGCGTTCGCGGTGCAGGTGCGCGGCCGCCGCCCGCCGCAGCCAGAAGGCCGGCCCGGTGCGGCGCACACCCGTGATCTTGTGCCGGGCCAGCGCCCGGTGCAGCGGCAGGTTGTTCTCGAACTCGCCGCGGCGGATCCGGCCCCGGTCGGACGGCCGCAGCGCGGTAAGGACGGCCAGCACCCGCGGGTCGAGGGCGGGCAGCAGCATGTCGCCGTCGCCGCGCTCCTCCACGCCCGCCGCCGCCGTGCCGAGCACCGGGTCCAGGAAGTCCAGGTGCTCCTGCCAGACCGCCATGGCCGCGCGCTGCGCGGACTCCAAGGCCTCGGCGCCCTTGGGGGTCATGCCGGGGACGTTGCCGGGGCCGGTCGGCGAGGGCGGCGCCGGGCCGTCCACGGGCTGCACGTCCGGCGAGTACACCACGCCCTTGCCGAGCAGGGCGCGCGCCTCGCGCAGCGTCCGCAGGGTCCCGGCGATGTGGAACGGCTCGCAGCCCAGCAGCCGCCACCCCCGGACGCCCGCGTCGACGTCGGGCAGCTTGACCGACGTCAATTCCTTCAGCAGCGTCCCGCCGACCAGGGGGACGTCCAGGCCCTCGGCCTCGGCGAGCGCGGCGGTCAGCCTCCGGGGGACCTCGCTGTCCGGCATGGGCGGGACGGGCTCCTCGCCGGTGATGGGATGCTCGTCGAGCAGTTGGAACGGGTCGACCCGGATGCGCCGCACGGTGAGCCCGGGCACGTCCGGGGCGGGAGTCCGGTGGACGCCGGGACCGAGGTCGGCGTGCAGCAGCAGCGGACGGTGCCCGGCCGACAGCGCGCACGCCGCGACGAACGCCGACCCCAGCCCCCCGCTGTAGGCGACGGCGTAGCCGGCCTGGTCGAGCGTCTCGGCCACGGCCTCCACCAGCCCGCGCCGGCGACCGCGCTCGGGCGGCGCCGGGCGGCGCCTGGTCACCGTGATCTCCTGCTCGGTCACCCGCACGGCGGTGCCGACCGGAAGCCGCTGCACGCCCGGGACGGGCGCGGCGTCGGGCGCGGGCACGTTGCCCTGGATCAGGGCCAGCAGCGTTCCGAGCGAGGGCGCGGGGCGCCCGGTGGGCGGCAGGAACGCCTCGAGATCGAAGTCCCATTCCAGGCGGCCGTGGTCCACCCGGTAGTAGACGGGACGGGCGTGCGGGTGCTCGCGGACGAGTTCGAACGACGTCGGCGACCGCTCGATCCGGACTCCGCGGGCGGGGGGCGACGTCTCCGGGTCGACGCAGCGCACCCCGCCGGGAACCGTCTCGACCACTCCTGGCTTGCGCGTCATTTCGTCCCCGACCTGTGAATCTCGATGTACTCGTCGCGCACCGGAAGAGACGTGCTGACGACCTCGTCCCCGTGCTGGACCCAGGCGAAATAGCCCGCGGGGGGCTTCGCCGGGGCCAGTTCGCGCCCCAGGTGGAACGTCGCCGGAATTCCCAGGCGCCGCAGCCCCGCGGTGAGGAACACCGAGTCGTCCACCGGGTCCAGAAAACCCACGGTCAGCCGCTGGGCGAATCTCAGACGGGCCACGGCGGCCCGCGTGTTGCGCGCGCCCCGCCCGCGGCCGCCGCCGCGCGTTTCAGGCCATTCGTCGAGTCGATATGAGCCGTCGGCGCCCTTGACCTCCGCCAGGAATCGCCGGGCCTCGCGAGCGGCGCGCATCGTCTTTATCACCCGCAGCATTTCGATCCCCTCAGATGAGACGCGGCGGGCCCGCCGGACGGGCGTCCGGCGGGCCGTGCTGCTCACGCGTAGCGGCAGGTCCACCACTCGCAGATCAGGTGGACGGTCTCGTTGCAGCAGTCCGAGTCCCACCAGCAGCTGTAGCCGGCGTAGCGGCACTCGGCGACCGTGGCGGGCTCGGCGTAGAGGTGCTGCTGCATGCCGTTGCCCGCGATGCGCGCAGCGATCGAGGTCGTGGACACGACCCCTCCTTTCCGTGCGGGCGGTCCCGGCCCTTTCGAGGCCCGGTCCGCCGGTTTTTCGGACGATCATGACGCTAGGGCCGCGCGCATCCTCGAGGCAATGTTTTCCCGCTGTCCCGGCCTGTCCCGTTCTGTCCCGCATAAACGGACTCCTGTCCCAGGGAAGGTGAAACGGCTAGCCTTTTTCCGGACGGCGGACAGAAGGGAAGGCGATGAACTCCTCGGCACCGGAGAACTGGGCCGCGGACCGGCTGCGCGAGGCCGGCGTCGACGTCACCGGCCCCATTGAGCGGCTCGGCGTCCGCGCCTGGTCGCGCCAATTCCGCATTCCCACCGCGGCCGGGTACGTGTATTTCAAGTCGTCCGGGCCCGCCTTCGGCCACGAGGCCGCCCTCACCCGCGCGCTGAGCGAATGGTTCCCCGGAGACGTCCCCGAGGTGCTGGCCGTCGACGCCGAGCGCAACTGGATGCTGACCGCCGACTTCGGACCGGCCGCCGAGTTCCGCGAGCCCGCCGAGATCCTGCGCGGATACACCGAGATGATCCCCGTGTTCACCCGCATCCAGGTGGGCGCCGCGGGCCGCGTCGACGACCTGGCCGGGACGGGCTGCCCGGACCACCGGCTCGACGTCCTCCCGGACCTGTTCGACGAGCTGGTCCGCGACCCCGCCGCCGGGGCGTCCGCGGCCGGCCCTCGCGGGCTCACGTCCGAGGAGCGGGAGCGGCTGCGGGGCCTGTCCCGGGACTTCCGGGAGACCTGCGGGCTGCTCGCCTCCTACGGCGTCCCCGAGACGGTGGTGCACGCCGACATCTGGCGCGGCAACTTCCTGCTCACCGCGAACGGGCCGCTGATCTTCGACTGGGCGGAGAGCATGATCGCCCACCCCTTCTTCTCCCTGGAGGTCGTCCTCCAGGACGTGCGCGCGCTCGCCCCCGGCGACCGCAGGTGGGCGTCGCGCATCGCCGACGCCTACCTGCGGGCCTGGGAGCGGCACGACCGTCCGGACCGGCTGGCCGAGGCGGCGCGGCTGGCCGCCGCGCCGGCCCTGGTCAGCCGCGCCCTCATGTGGCGGGACGCCATCGGCGGACTCGACGCCCGCGCCCGGGCGCCCTACGAGGGCGCGGTCGCGGAGCACCTGCGCGCGCTTCTGCGGCGCCCGCCCGAGCGCGTCGGCGCCGGCCGCCGCTGACGGCGCCGCACCGCGGGCTCGCGCCGGCCGTTCGGCTCCAGCGCGAACAGGCGCACCAGCCCGGGCACGCGGTAGCGGCACGGAGCGGAGCTCTCCGCGAGACCGACGTCCACCAGCCGTTCGAGCGCCCGTTCCGCGCTGTCGGGCGGGACGTCCAGCAGCGAGGCGGCCGTCGCGGTGCGCACCTGCCCGTCCGGCGGCTCCGCCGGCAGTCCGAGCACCCGCACCGCCAGCCGGGCGGCCTCGTCGCGGCCGCGCGCCAGGTCCGCGAAGCTCACGGCCAGGCTCGCCCGCATGTCCATGTCGTCCACGCGGAGCTCGTCGAGCCGGCGCCGCGGGTCGGCCATCCGCTCGACCAGGGCGCGCACCGGCCATTCGGGGCGCGCGGCCAGGCGCGCCGCGGCGATCCGCAGCGCCAAGGGAAGGCGGTCGCACAGATCCGCCAGGGTCCGCACCGCCTCGGGCTCGCCCCGGACCCGCTCGGCGCCGAGGAAGAGCTCCAACGCCTGCCGGGCCCGGTCCGGCGGCAGCGCGCCGAGGCGGACATGCCGGGAGCCGTCCAGAGAGGTCAGGGTCGCCCTGGACGTCAGCAGCACCGCGCTGCCCCCGCCGCACGGCGCCAGCCAGCGCACCTGCGCGGCGGACGCGACGTCGTCCAGCATGATCAGCACGCGCCGGCCGGACAGCGCGGTGCGCAGCCGCCCCGCCGCCTCCCCGGCGTCCGCGGCCGCCCGCGCGTCGCCCTCCCCCAGGCTCCGCAGCAGCACGCCCGCGATCTCCGCGGGGGTCAGCGGCTCGTCGTTCGGGGCGGTCCCCCTCAGGTCGACGTAGAGCTGCCCGTCGGGGAACCGGTCGGCGACCAGGTGCGCGGCCCGGACGCCCACCGCGGTCTTGCCGGCTCCCGGCGGTCCGCTGATCACGGTGACGGGCGCCGCGCCGAGCATCCGCGCCAGCCGGCCGAGCTCCGCGTCGCGCCCCACCAGGACCGGCGGGGCGGGCGGGAGCTGACGCGGCGCGGTCCCGCGCGCGCCCGGGGCGCGATCCGCCGCGGGCTCGGCCGCCGCGTGCAGGACGGCCAGCCGCCTCCGGGCGCGCGCCCAGGGGGCCGGGTCGAGTCCGCAGGCGCGCACCATCGCCTCCACGAACTCCTGGCGCGGCAGCGCGTTGCGCCGGAGCGTGGAGGCGAGCGTGCTGCGCGCGAGATGTCCGCCGGTGCTCCTGCTGCGCGCCTCCAGATCGCGGTAGGTGAGTCCGGTCCACTCCTTGAGCTGTCGGAGCCGGACCATGAACTCGTCCGGCGTCATGGCGCCGTCCGGCGTGGGCACGGCGTCCGCCTGGTCGGCCATCGAGCTCCCCTCGACGCGTGGAAAGAGTGGGTGGAACGCGCTGTCGCCTCCATGCCCGCCGGGACGGGGGCACGGGTCATGGCCGGATGCGAACGCGTGCTCCTGGCCGGCCGACGCCCCCGATCGCCGACCTCGCCGGTGCGATGCGCGGCTCCATCAAAGAGGCGTTCAACCTGTTCACGCCATCCTTCGGACGAAATAGAACGGAATCGGACGCGCGGGCGGCCCTCGGGGCAGAGTTGAGCAACGCGCTCATCGGTGGTCACAATGTGAAGCCATGAGCGAGGGGGCTGGGGAGGGCAGGCGCCCGTCGCACGCGCCGGGGGCGCCGTCCGCGACCCTCCGGTCTCCCCGGGACCGCACCGGCCCGCCGTCGTCCGACGCCGCGGACGAGGTGTGTCCCTACCAAGGGCTCGTGCCCTTCTCGGCCGACAGATCCGAGTTCTTCTTCGGACGCGCTCAGGCGATCCGCAACCTGCTCGACCGGCTGGCGCCCCGCCTCGCCGAGCGCGGGTGCATCCTGCTGGTGTCGGGCTCCTCGGGCGTCGGCAAGTCGTCGCTGCTGCGGGCGGGGCTGATGCCCGCGCTGGCGAAGGGCATGCTGCCGGTCGCCGGATCGCAGCAGTGGCCGCGCCTGCTCATCACGCCGACCGCACGGCCGTTACAGACGCTCGCCGAGGCGTGGACGCAGGCCTACGGCGGGGACGTCGACACGGCGCGGCGGCGCCTGCGGGACGATCCGCGCGGAGCCGCGGCGGAGGCCGCCGACGCGCGCGGCCGCGCCGTCCTCGTGGTCGACCAGTTCGAAGAGCTGTTCACCCTGGTGGGCGACGAGGCGGAACGCCAGGCGTTCGTGGCGGCCCTGCACGCGCTGGCCGCCGGTCCCACCCGCGCCGGCGTGGTCATCGGGGTGCGCGCCGACCATTGGGACCGCTGCGCCGCCTACCCGCAGTTCGCCGAGAGCATCCAGGACGGCCAGGTCATCGTCGAGCCGATGACGGAATCGGACCTGCGGCTGGCCATCACGGGTCCCGCGGCGGCCGCGGACCTGGAGATCGAGCCGGGCCTGGTGGAGACCATCCTGGGCGACCTGCGCGCCGGCGGGACCGCCGGCGACCGCTACGAGGCCGGCGCCCTGCCCCTGCTGTCCCAGGCGCTGCGCAACCTCTGGCACCGGCGGGAGGACGGCCGGCTGACCGTTCGGGGCTACGAGGAGTCGGGCCGGGTCCGCGACTCGGTGCGGCGCACGGCCGACGAGGTCCTCGACGGGCTGACCGCCGAGGAGCGCAAGACCGCGCTCAAGCTCTTCCGGCGGATGACCGTGATCGCCCCGGGCGGGCGGATGGCGCGGCGCCGGGCGACCCTGGCCGAGCTGTGCGCCGCCGCGTCGGCGGACACCGCCGAGCGGCGCGGCCGCGTCGAGGCGCTGCTGTCGGCGTTCGCCGACCGCCGCCTGATCACCCTGCACGAGGACATCGTCGAGATCGCGCACGACGCGCTGCTGACCGCCTGGCCGGCGCTGCGGCAGTGGCTGGAACCCGACCTGACCGCGCAGACGGTGTACGACCGCCTCATCGAGGACGCGGCGCTCTGGGCCGAGCACCACCGCGACCCCGCGTTCCTCTACCGCGGCGCCCGGCTGCTGTCCGTCGACGACAGCCGGCCCCGGTGGGAGCGCGACCCCGACAGCTTCCCGCCTCCCGGCCCCACGGTGGAGGCGTTCGTCGCGGCGTCGACGCGGGAGGCGCGCCGGGCGGGCCGCCGCCGCCGTCTCGTCACGGGCGGTCTGGCGGCGCTGTCGGCGCTCGCCGTCACCGCGGCCGTCGCCGCCGTCGACGCGGCCGCCGACGCCGAGCGCCAACGCGGCCTGGCGGTCTCGCGCCAGCTCGCCGCGCAGAGCGAGGTCGCCGCCGATCCGGTCGCCTCCGCCCTGCTGGCCGCGGCGGCGTGGCGGATCGCCCCCACCGCCGAGGCCCGCTATCAGCTGCTGGCCGCGGCGGTGCGCACCGGCCGCGGCGGACTGGTCGGGCACGCCTCGGCCGTCCGGTCCCTGGCGTTCGGCCCCGGCGGGACGATGCTGGCCACCGGCGGCGGCGACGGCACCGTGCGCCTGTGGGACATGGCGTCGCGGCGGCAGCTCGGCGCTCCGATCACCCCGCCGCGGCAGGAGTGCGGGACCTCGCCCGTGCGGGTGGACGTCAGCCCGGACGGGCGCGTGGTCGCGTCGGCCTGCCTCGCGACCGTCCGGTTCTGGGACGTCGCCACCCGCCGTCAGCTGGGCGCCCCGATCGTCGCCCAGGACGTCGTGTCGGCGATCGCGTTCGCCCCGGACGGCAGGAGCCTCGCGGTCGGGAGCCTCAAGGGCACCGTCCGGCTGTGGGACGTCGCCGCCCGCCGTCCGCTCGGGGACGCCATGGGCCGCGCCGACCGCAGGCCGGGCGGGGCGAGCGCGCTCAACGCGGTGGTCTTCAGCCCCGACGGGAAGGTCCTGGCCACCGCCGGGGCGGACGACGCCGCGCGGCTGTGGGACACCGCCACCGGCGAGCAGATCGGCCCCTCGCTCACCGGGCACGACGGCGACGTCACCGACGTCGCCTTCGCCCCGGACGGCGGGACGCTCGCCACCGCGGGCGCGGACGGGACCGTCCGGCTGTGGGACCCGAAGACCGGGCGGCAGGTCGGCGCCGCCGTGAAGAACCCTTCCGGCTCGTGGCCCTTCTACGGGGTCGCGTTCAGCCCGGACGGCAGCAGGCTCGCGACCGCCGGGGGCGACGGCCGCACCCGCCTGTGGGACACGGCCGACCGCCGGCAGGTCGGCGAGGCGCTCGGCGACGGCCGCTCCCCGGTCCTGAGGGTGGCGTTCAGCCCCGGCGGACTGCTCGTCGCCGCCGGCGACGACGGCGTGGTGCGGGTGGGCGACCCGACGGTCCACCGGCAGATCGGCGCCGCCATGCCCGCGATGTCCGCGGTCGCGCTGAGCCCCGACGGGCGGCTCCTGGCGACCGGCGGCCCCGACGAGGACGACCCGTCGGTGCGGATCTGGGACACGGCCGCCCGCCGCCCCGTCGGACCGCCGCTGAAACCCGGAGGCGGACGGTCGGACGGCGCCGACGCCGTCGTCCACGACATGGCGTTCGCCCGCGACGGACGGACGCTCGTCACGGCGACCGCCGACACGGTGCGGGTCTGGGACGCGGCACGCGGACGCGAGACCGCTCCCCCCATCGTCATGGACAAGGGCGGAGTCGCGCGGCTCAGTCCCGACGGCAGGCTGCTCGCGGTCCAGCAGGGCGGCGCCGTTTCGATCTGGGACGTCCCGGGCCGCCGCCGGACCGGGTCCGCGATCCGCGTGCCCGGCCACACCGACGTCGTCTGGGCGATGGCGTTCAGCCCGGACGGCCGGACCCTGGCCGTCGCCGGCCTGGACCGCACCGTGCGGCTCTTCGACGTGCCCGCCCGCCGCCAGATCGGCGGCCCGCTGCCCGTCACCGTCGGCGGCATGTTCACGGACCTGGAGTTCAGCCCCGACGGCCGGCGCCTGGCCGTGGCGGCCGCCGACGACACCGTGCGGCTGTTCGACACGGCGGGCCGCCGTCCGGTCGGGGCCGCCCTGACCGGGCACACCGGAGCGGTCACGGCCCTCGCGTTCGGCCCCGACGGCAGGACCCTGCTCACGGGGTCGACCGACCGCACCGTGCGGCACTGGGACCTGCCGACCTCCCGCCAGATCGGATCCCCGCTGACCGGCCACGAGCGCATGATCACCGGCATCGCCCACGCCCCGACCGGAGCGACCGCCGCCACGGTGAGCGACGACGGGACCGCGAGGCTGTGGAACGTCGCGCTGCCCGCCGACCCGGCCGCCGCCGCGTGCGCCGCCGCGGGCCGCTCCCTGACCCGCGCCGAATGGGAGCGCTACGCGCCGCAGGAGGAATTCCGGCGGATATGCCGGTGAGCGTACCCGCCGTTCGACGGACGACGACCCCCAGGGAGACGGCGAGAATGTTCCTCCGAGGCTTCCGGCGGCGGACGGGCAGGCCCGTCCCGGAACTGGCCGCGCTGTTCCGCTCGATCGTCGAAGACGGCCGGGACGTCCACCCGATGGCGTCGGACTTCCTGCAGCACTTCATGGACGGCGCGGGCGAGGCCCGGACGCTGCCGCAGCGGTGGCTGCGCTCGTTCAGGGCGATCCGACGGGCCGAGCGCAAGAACCGGCGCAGGTTCGAACGGCAGCTGGCCCGGGCCGCCGGGAAGCTGGGCGACGGCGAGTCGACGTGGCTGCACGACCACTGGGACGCCCGCATCAACGCGCTCATCGGCACCGAGCTGTTCTACGTCAGCAGGATGAGCCTGCTGCGTTCGGAGGGGTCGTTCGTCCTGACCCGGACCGGACCGCGCGTCGAGATGTCCGGCACGGTCCGCCACCACTGGTTCGACCCCTACGACTGGGACCGCGGCCGCTGGGTGTTCATCCCCCGGCACGGGTTCGTTCCGATCGCGGTGGGCCGGGAGCTGGTCGAGGCCGACGAGGCGCGCAACTTCCTGATGGAGGCGCGCCACGTGCAGACGGTGAAGGGCACCTGGGTGGACGGCCGGTGGCCCCGGCGCGGCCGGGCGGCGTTCGAATGGTCGGCGGTGGAGTCGGGGACCCGGTGACCGCCGACCGCCGTCCGCCCGATCCCACCGGCGCCGCCACCACGGCCGACTTCGTCCATACGCTGGTCCTGCTCAGGCAGTGGGCCGGTCAGCCGCCGCTCAGCAGGCTCCGCGCGCTCGGCGGCCGGACGACGGCGCCCGACGGGACCGCCGTCGACGCGCTGCCCAAGAGCACCACCTCGCACGTGCTGCGGCAGACCGGCAAGCTGCCCCGCTGGGACTTCGTCAAGGCGTTCGTGACGGCGTGCCTGCGCTACTGCGACTACCCGGAGGAGCTGATCCCCGAGGAGGTCGAGCGCTGGCGCGCGGCCAGGAACGCGCTGTCCGCCCCGCGCACACCGCCGGCATCGACGGAGGAGCCGCCGCCGGACGGCGAACGCCGGGCGTCCCCGCAGGCCGCGGCGCCCGACGCGGCGGTCGGCGCACCCCGGGTGGACCCGGCGCTCGAGCTGCTGGCCCGGCGCGTGGCCCGGGAGGAGGACCGGGCGCGCAAGGGGCTGCTCAGCGGCTACAACATCGCCCCTTTGTCGTTCGGGCCGCGTCCCGATCGGACGCGCGACGACGGCGGCGCCGGCGAGGCGACGGCCGACCTGCCCGCGATCGGCCGTTTCTTCAGCGGCCTGCGCTCGCGGCGGCTGCTCGTCGTCGGGGAGTCGGGGGCGGGCAAGACGGTGCTGGCCATCGAACTCGTCCTGCAGCTCGTGGAACCCTTCGTGACCGGGGCCGCGCCCGGCGGCGCCGGCCCCGGGGACCGGACGATGGTGCCGGTGCGCGTGAACGCGGCCCGCTGGACGGTCGGCGTCCCGTTCGAGCGGTGGCTGGCCGAGCGGCTCGTGCAGGAGTTCGGGCTGGCGGCCCGGGACGCGGCGCGCCTGGTGCGGGACCGCCGGGTGCTGCCGGTGGTGGACGGTCTGGACGAGCTCGACCCCGAGCCGTCCACCGGCCCGCCCCGCCGCGCGATCGCGCTGCTGGCCGAGCTCAACCGCTACAGCGACCTGTGCCGGCGCCGCCCGGGCCCGGTCGTGGTGACCTGCCGGACCGACCGCCACGCGCAGCTGGCGCGGGCCCGGGCGGCGCTCGACGACGCAACGGTGATCCACCTGCACGGCCTGACCGTCGAGCAGATCGACGCCTATCTGCGGGCCCGCTGGCCGGACGGCCACCCGTGCGCCGCGCAGCGCGCCGAGGTGCGCGCGGCGCTGTGCGGACCGGCGGGGCCGGCCGTGCGCGCCGCCCTCGGCACGCCGTGGCGGCTGCTGCTGACCGTGACCGCCGTGGAGTCCGGCGCCGACCCCGCCGACCTCCTGCACGCCGACCCCGGCGACGATCCGGACGGCGCTCCCGACGGCGATCCCGGAGACGATCCCGGAGACGATTACGGAGACGATTACGGAGACGATCCGGGCGCGGCGGCCGAGCGGATCGCCCGGCGCCTCCTGGACGCCTACGTTCCGGCGGCGACCGAACTCGCGCCCCGCGCCGCGCACGCGGCCGCGTACCGTCCCGCGGACGTGCGGCGCTGGCTCGTGCGCCTGGCCGACCACCTGCGCCGCCAGGCCGCCTGCGCCGCCGCGGCGGACCGGCCGCCGCCCGGCATGACGGGCATCGACATCGTCCCCCACCTGCTGTGGCCGATCGGCGGGCGGCGCCTGGTGCGGGCGCTGCACGGCGCGTGCTGCGCGGTGTTCGCGGTCGTGGCGATGCTGGCGTTCTGGACGGGTTCGGCGGTCGACCGGCCCGGCGACCTGCGCGACGGACTGAGCCCGGAGGAGGGCCTCACGCTGGCGCTCATGGCGGGCTGGGCGGTCCTGGCGACGTGCCTGTCGCTGTCGCCGTGGCCGGCCGCCGCCGGCGGGCGCACCAACGTGCCGCGTCGGCGGCGTGCGGCCGGCGGCCTGCTCGGCGCCCTGATCGGCGGCCCGGTCGGGGCGCTCGGGGGCCTGGCGGGGCTTCTGCTGACCGGCGGCAGGGTGTTCGGGCCCGGCTTCGCCGTCGCCGCCGGGACGGCCGGGGGCGCGGTGTTCGGCACGGTCATCGGGCTGACCGCCGCCGGACGGCGCGGGGCCCCGCCGCTCGGCGCCGGCGAGACGCTCCGCCCGGTCAGCCTGCTGGGCTTCGGCCTGTGCGGGGCGCTCACCGCGCTGCCGCCGCTGCGGCTGGCCGACGCCGGGCCGGGGCCGCTGACGCTGGGGGTCGCGGGCGCCTTCGTCCTCGCCTTCGCGCTCGGCGTCATCTTCACGATCGCCACGGGCGGCTGGAGCAGGGACGCCGAGCTGGCCCACCCGCGCGAGGCCCTGCACCGCAACCCGATCATCGGCGTGGGGTTCGGCCTCACCGGCGGCGTCGCCGCCTTCCTGGTGTTCCTGCTGAACCAGGACGTGGTGACCTCGCTGGTCTGCGCTCTGGTCGGCGCCGTCACGTTCGGCCTGGCCTTCGGCGCCGTCGCCTGGTCCCGCGCGATGATCGGCCTGGTGGTGGCGGCGGCCCGGGGGCGCCTGCCGCTGCGGCTGTGGACCTTCCTCGACTGGGCCTGCGAGGCGCGGCTGCTGCGCGTCAGCGGCGCCACCTACCAGTTCCGCCACCGCGAACTGCAGGAGTACCTCACCGCCGCCGCGGACCGTGTCGCGCCCGGCGACGGCGGTCGGACGCACGGGCGGCCGCCGGAGACGTCGGAGACGTCGGAGACGTCGGCGTCGCGGTGACGGGACGGCGTCGGCGGGGCCGGTCGCCCGACCCGGCACGGGTCTCCGCGGCGGTCGACCACCGGGGAAACCGTCGATCAGCGGTCGGGCGGGGGCGCCGTCTGATTCTTTCCGGAGCCGTGCCGGGGCGGGGCGCCCGGCGGGATCGTCCGACGATAAAAGATCATCCGAAATGCGAAACGCAGGCCGGGATTTGACCCGGGCCTGCGTTCTCCCTGTACCCCCGAGCGGATTCGAACCGCCGTTACCGCCTTGAGAGGGCGGCGTCCTAGGCCACTAGACGACGGGGGCCTGTCTTTCGTTCGGCCTTTGCGATCTCTCGCTCGGGCCTCGCCCAGTTTACCGGACGATCTTCTCTAGTTCGAATCGGTTCTTGCGAATCGCTTCGGACCGAGAATTCGGGTCTCTCCGACCGGGATCGGGGGGACCCAGCTGGGGTACCAGGACTCGAACCTAGACTAACTGAACCAGAATCAGTCGTGCTGCCAATTACACCATACCCCACTGGTGCGGCTCCCTGGCCGGTCTCCCGGCCGGTCGCTCGCGCCTCGAAGAGAATACAGGACCCGGGGACCGGGGACCAAAACGATTCCGCCCGCCTCGGGTCCGGCCCGCACGGCGGTCCTGCCGGGCGCGGTTTTCGCCCTGCTCGGCCGCCCGCGAGGGCAGACCAGGACCGCGGACGCGGCCGGACGGGCCCGAGGGGGCCGGCCGCGCCACGGCCCGAAAACGAGGGCTCGGCCGCCCGTGTTCAGCGGCGGGTGAAGTCGGGCGGACCTATGTGGGCGTCGCCCCATTCCACGAGGGGGCGCAGCCGTCGCCAGGATTCGCGGACGCGGTCCACCACCTCGGGGGTGCCCATCCAGAGGTCGGCGGGCCAGCCGCAGTGGGCGTACAGCGAACGGTGGCGCAGCAGCTCCAGGCGGGGGTGGTCGGCGGGCACGCCGCGCGGCCGGGTCTTGAGCCGGTCCCCCGCGATCTGCATGCCGCGGGCGCGCAGCTCGTCCACGATCTCCTGCAGCGCCCCGCCGGGCGCCCCCTGCACGGCCGCCCGGTAGCGCCGCAGCTGGTCGGGGGTCGGCGCGTACATGCCCCCGGCCACCATGAGGCCGTCGGCGTCGATCTGGACGTAGAACCCGCCGACGTGCGCGCCCTGGTGGGTCTTGTAGGGCGTCTTGTCCGGCGAGAACCTCAGGTCGCGGTAGGGCCGGAACAGTTTGGCCGGGCCGAACTCCGCCTCCAGCTCGGCGCACAAGGCCGTCATGGGCTCGCGCACGCAGCGCTCGTAGGTTTCGCGATGCGCGGTCCAGTAGCTCTTGGAGTTGTCGGCGAGGAGTCCGGCGTAGAACTCGAACGCCTCGTCGGGAACGCCGGTGAACGTCACGGCGACCACCTCTCTTGCGGGATCGCCGGCCGCGCCGCGTCCGCGGCGCGGCGGGCGGCGTCACTCGCGGGCGACCACGCGGTTGGTGAGCTCGCCGACGCCCTCGACCCGCACGGTGACCTCGTCGCCGATCTCCAGCGGGCCGACCCCGGCCGGGGTGCCGGTCAGGATGACGTCGCCGGGCAGCAGGGTCATGACCTGGCTGACGTACTCGACCAGGGCCGGCACGTCGTGCAGCAGCTGCGAGGTGCGGGCGTCCTGGCGGACCTCGCCGTTGACGGTCGTGGTGATCGCCAGGTCGGCGGGGTCGACCTCGGTCTCGATCCACGGGCCGAGCGGGCAGAAGGTGTCGAAGCCCTTGGCCCGCGTCCACTGCCCGTCCTTCTGCTGCAGGTCGCGGGCGGTGACGTCGTTGGCGCAGGTGTAGCCGAGGATCACCTCGGGCACGCGGGCGGCGGGCACCTCGCGGCACATCCGGCCGATCACCACGGCCAGCTCGCCCTCGTAGTCGACGCGCTGCGACAGCTTCTCGGGATAGGCGATCGCCTCTCCGGGGCCGATGACGGCGGTGGACGGCTTGGAGAAGATCACCGGTTCGGCGGGCGGCTCCCCGCCCATCTCCCGGGCGTGCTCGGCGTAGTTCTTGCCGATCGCGATGATCTTGCTCGGCAGGATCGGCGCGAGCAGCCGGACATCGGCCAGCGGGTACCGCACTCCGGTGAAGGTCAGGTCGCCGAACGGATGGGCCGCGACGGCGGCGACGGTGTTCTCTTCGACCACCCCGAAGGACATGCCCTCCTCGGTGGAGAACCTGGCGATGCGCATGTCCGGAAGCCTAGTACGGGACAGGGCGCATCCCGTCCCGCCGTCGGCCCGGCCGAACCCGCCCGCTCGAACGGCCCGCCGGCCCCCGAATCAGCCTCGTTCCTGCGGGAACGCACCGATCCGGTGCCGCCCCCTTGCGGGCGCCTCCGCGGCGATTGAGAACATGGACTGGCCGCCATCGAAAGGACGGACCTGCACTTATGGCACAGCCGAACTCGCGATCCGGGGCCGAACCCATCCTGCAGTCCACGATCGTCCGCAGCGACCGCGCCCACGCTTTCGGCATGTTCGTCGGCCACATCGGGGCGTGGTGGCCCCGCCGCGCGCTGCCGGCCGGCGCGAGCCGGGCCGCCGAGGTGCGGGTGGAGGAGGTCCTCGACGGCCGCGTCCACGAGGTCCGCGAGGACGGCACCGAGCAGGACTGGGGCCGCGTCCTCGCCTGGGAGCCGCCCGCGCGGTTCGCGATGGCCTGGCGGGTGCCGCCCGCCGACGGCACCGAGGTCGAGGTGCGGTTCGCGGCGGTGAGCCCGGGCGTGACGCGCGTGGAGCTGGAGCACCGCGGCTGGGAACGGCTCTCCGACGAGCAGCTCGCCCGCGCCGGCGGCGGGCTGGCCGGGGACTGGAACCTCGCGCTCGGCCGCTTCGCGGCCGCCGCCGAGGCCACCGCCCGCCGGTTCTAGCCCCGGGCCGGCCGCGGGAGGCCGCCTAGAAGCCGCACGGGGAGCCGTTCACGCGGCAGCGGTCCGGCCCCGACGGCGCGCCCTCCGCGCCGAACCGCACCTTGAATTCGGCTCCGGGCGGGATCGCGGGGGCGCCCGGCAGGTTCTCGATCTCCACGTGGGCGCCGCCGCGCACCAGGCGCCCGCCCCAGATGTTCTTGACGTTGGCGCCGGGGGCGTCGAAGGCGATCCGCCACGTCGTCAGCGGCCCGCCGGTCCGGTTGGTCAGGACGAACTCGCCCTCGAAGTAGCCGGGATCCTCCTGGACGACCCGGTAGGTGACCCCGTCACCGCGGAGCACCGGCCTTGCCGGGGGCGTTGCCGGGGGCGCTGCCTCGGGCGGCGTCTCCGTCGGCGCGCCCGCGTCAGGGGCGCCGCCGCCGGGCGCCGGCGTCCGGGTGGACGGCGGGGACGGCGCGGTCTCGGACGGCGTCGGTTCGGCCTGCGCGGGCGGCGCGGACGTCGCGGCTCCGCCCTGCGGCCCCGCCGAGGAGGCGCTCGGCGCCCGGGGGCTCGCGGCCGGCTCGCCGTCCCCGTCGCGCAGCTTGAGCGCGACGAGTCCGCCCACGGCGACGACGGCCGCGGCCGCGAGCACGGCGGCCAGGACCACGACGCGCCGCCTCCCCTTCGGCCCGGCGGGCGGCGGGCTCGCGGACACGCCGAACGGAGGGCTCGCGGGCGCGGTCCGCGGCGTGTCCGCGAGCGAATCGGCCGTCGGATCGTGCGTGGGCCCCTCCGATCTCGCCTGGCCGGAGGGCGGCTGTGGAGCGGCCGCGGGCGCCTCGGCCTCGGCGGGCAGGGTGTACGGAACGGGCGGCACCTGCCCCACGGACGACGGCTCGCCGGGCGCGGCGGCCTGCGCCTCGGCGCCGAACTCGGCCGTCCAGGGCCGCTCGTCCCCGGCGGGGACGGCGCCCGGCGCCCCTGCGGCGGGCATGGCGGCCGTGTCCGTCACCGTCTCCGCGGCGCCCGATTCGGAGCGGCCGCCCACGGACGGGACGTCCACGGCGGTGGCGTCCGCGGATCCGGCCTCCGGATCCACGGACGTGGCGTCGGGGTCGAGCGGTGCGTCCACCGCGGTGCCGTCCGGCTCGTCGGGACGGAGTCTGGGCGCGCCGAACTCGGCCGTCGTCCGACGGTTCCTGGGCGCGTGTCCCGGCTCGTGACCGCTCACCTGCGTCACCCCTCCCGCGCTGCGTCGTCTACTCAGGTGCGACGGCGGGCGGGCGCGCCCGGTTCGGGCGTCGCCGGTCCGATGCCCGGCCGGGACGGGTCAGGCCGTGGCCGCGGGCTCCAGGTCGGCGGCGTCCCGCCGGGGCGCGGGGTCGAGGAGGGCGCGGCGGGCCGCGCGGCGCTGGTGCCGGTTGAGCAGGTCGGTCACCAGCTCGATGGCGTCCGGGGTGGCGGCGTCGCGGCCGCTGGACGACCACGCCTCGGCCAGCCAGCGGGTGGCCTCGGCGAGCAGCACGTCGGCGGCGTCCGGGGACCGCTCGCCGCGCTCGTCGGCCAGCCGGCGCAGCACGTCCGCCAGGGACAGCGCGGCGCGCCGGTGGCCCGAGTGGGCGGCGCGCCGGAACCACCCGGCGGCCTGCTCCAGATCGCCCTCGCGCTCGTACAGCACCCCCAGCCCGTAGGCGGTGTCGGGCCAGGCGCACCGCACTCCGCCCCCGGGGCGTCCCGTCGGGCGCGGCTCCCCCGGCGGCCGGGGGCGCGAGGAGTGGACAGGCATGCAGGCGCTCCGAAGTTCCGATGTCTGGACGGCTCGGTGCGGCGCCGGATCGGGACGCCGCTCAGGTCAAGGGTTCCTATCGTGGCGAGCGGGGCCCCGCTCCGCCACTGATTTGCCGGCTTCGGCCGACATTCCGGTCGAACCGCGCGTACCGCCCCGGACGCCCGGCCCGGGCGGGCGGACGCGGAACGGGCCGCGTACGGTGGTGCCGATCGCCGACAGGATCGACCGGGAGGGGCCGACGTTGTCCGTCGTCAAGATCAACGTGTTGACCGTCAGCGAGGAGATGCGCGCGGAGCTGGAGCGGCGCTTCGCCGGCCGGGCGGGGCTGGTGGAGTCGGCCGACGGGTTCGAGCACTTCGAGCTGCTGCGCCCCGTCGAGGGCACCGACCGCTACCTTGTGTACACGCGCTGGCGCAGCGAGGAGGACTTCCAGCGCTGGACCCAGAGCCAGGCGTTCCAGCGCGGCCACGCCGAAGCGGCCAAGGACGCCGAGCGCGCGGGCGCCCACGGACATGGGCACGGACATGGGCACGGGCACGGCGGCCCGGCGGCCGCCGCGGCCGAGCTGTGGAGCTTCGAGATCGTCCAGGAGGCCGACCCCAAGCCCGCGTCCGGCTGACACCGCCGGGACCCGGGATCAGCTCGCCTCGTACCCGGCGTGCAGCAGGCAGTAGGTGACGGCCTGCTCCAGGGCCTGCCAGGACGCGGCGATGACGTTCTCCTCCACCCCGACCGTGCCCCACTCGCGGTCGCCGTCGCTGGACTCGATGAGCACGCGGGTGCGGGCGCCGGTCCCGTGCGCGCCCTCCAGGATGCGCACCTTGTAGTCGACCAGCTCCAGCCGCGCCAGCTCGGGGTAGAGCCGCTCCAGGGCCAGCCGCAGGGCGTTGTCGAGCGCGTTGACGGGGCCGTTGCCCTCCCCGGTCGCGACGATCCGCTCGCCCTTGGCGTGCAGCTTGACGGTGGCCTCGGTGACCATGGAGCCGTCCGGGCGGCGCTCGACGATCGCCCGCCAGGACTCGACCTCGAAGTGCCGCTGCCGCACGCCGGTGAGCTCCTCGCGCAGCAGCAGCTCGAACGACGCGTCGGCGGCCTCGAAGGTGTAGCCGGCCGACTCCAGCTCCTTGACCCGCTCGACGACCTTGCGGGCCTTCTCGCCCGACAGGTCGTAGCCCAGCTCGCGTCCCTTCAGCTCGACCGAGGCGCGGCCGGCCATGCTGGAGACCAGCATGCGCATGTCGTTGCCGACGGCGGCCGGGTCGACGTGCTGGTACAGGTCGGGGTCGACCTTGACGGCCGAGGCGTGCAGCCCGGCCTTGTGCGCGAACGCCGACACCCCCACGTACGGCTGCTGCGAGCTGGGCGTGACGTTGGTGACCTCGGACACGGCGTGCGCGATGCGGGTCATCTCGGCCAGCTGCTCGTCGGACACCAGCCGCATGCCCCGCTTGAGCTGCAGGTTGCCGATCACGGTGAACAGGTTGGCGTTGCCGCTGCGCTCGCCGTAGCCGTTGGCGCAGCCCTGCACGTGGGTGGCGCCGGCCTTGACCGCGGCCAGCGTGTTGGCGACGGCGCAGCCGGAGTCGTCGTGGCAGTGGATGCCGATCCGGACGCCCTCCCCCACCACTTCGTGGACGACCTCGGCGAGCTCGTCGGGCAGCATGCCGCCGTTGGTGTCGCACAGCGCGACCACGTCCGCGCCCGCCTCGGCCGCGGTGCGCACGACCTCCAGCGCGTAGGCGGGGTTGGCCTTGTAGCCGTCGAAGAAGTGCTCGGCGTCCAGGAAGACGCGTCGGCCCTCCGCGCGCAGGTGGGAGACCGTGTCGCGGATCATCGCGAGGTTCTCCTCCAGGGTCGTGCGGAGGGCCAGCTCGACGTGCCGGTCGTGGCTCTTGGCGACGAGCGTCACGACCGGCGCGCCGGATTCGCGCAGGGCGGCCACGAGGGGGTCGTCCGCGGCCTTCGCGCCGGGCCGGCGGGTCGCGCCGAACGCGGCGAGCCGCGCGTGCTTCAGGTCGAGCTCTGTTCGAGCGCGCCTGAAGAACTCGGTGTCCTTGGGGTTGGCGCCGGGCCAGCCGCCCTCGATGAAGCCCACGCCGAGGTCGTCGAGGTGGCGCGCGATGGCGAGCTTGTCGCCCACCGAGAGGTTGAGGCCCTCCTGCTGCGCGCCGTCACGCAGCGTGGTGTCGTAGACGTGGAATCCGTCGCCGTGCATATCGCGGTCCCTCCAAGGGATCGAAAGCCCCGCCGGAAACGAAAAAGACCTCTCACGGACGTGAGAGGTCTGCGCGCCGGCGGTGTCCCGAATCAGTCGCCGGCGCGCCAGCCGATAATGACGAGGCTGAGGCGCATGGTGGTCACAGTCTGCCACATCCGCCGCGTGCTTGAGACATCCGTCCCAGATCTTGAGACGGATGTGGCAGGAGGGACACCGCCGCGCCCCGCGATCAGCAGATCTTGTGGACCCAGCCGTAGGGGTCGGGACGGCTGCCGTACTGGATGCCGATCAGCTCCTCGCGCAGCCGCATGGAGATCGGGCCGGGCTCGCCGTCGCCGATCGTCCAGGAGCGGTCGGCCGCCTTGACGCTGCCGACCGGGCTGATCACCGCGGCGGTGCCGCAGCCGAACACCTCGGTGATCTCGCCGGACTCGCAGCCGGCCTGCCACTCGTCGATGCTGATCTTGCCCTCCTCCGCCGGGATGCCGAGGTCGGGGGCGAGCTTGAGCAGCGAGTCGCGGGTGATGCCGGGCAGCAGGGTGCCGGTGAGGGCGGGGGTGAGCAGCCGCGCGTCGGCGCCGGAGCCGTACACGAAGACCAGGTTCATCGACCCGACCTCCTCGACCCAGCGGTGCTCGATCGCGTCCAGCCAGACGACCTGGTCGCAGCCGTGGGCCACGGCCTGGGCCTGCCCGGCGAACGAGGCGGCGTAGTTGCCGCCGGTCTTGGCCTGGCCCGTGCCGCCGGGCGCCGCCCGCGTGTAGTCCTGCGACAGCCAGACCGACACCGGCTTGATCCCCTTGGCGTAGTAGTCGCCGGACGGGGACGCGATGACCACGAACAGGTACTCGTCGGCGGGGCTGTTGACGCCGAGGGCCCGGGTGGTGGCGAACATGAACGGCCGCAGGTAGAGGCTGTGCCCGGCCCGGGTCGGCACCCAGTCGCGGTCGGTGCTGACCAGCAGCTCCAGCGACCGGACGAACAGCTCCTCGGGGATCTCGGGCATGGCCATGCGCTGGGCCGAGCGGTTCATGCGGGCGGCGTTGGCGTACGGGCGGAACGTGGCGATCGACCCGTCGGCCTGCCGGTACGCCTTGAGACCCTCGAACAGCTCCTGAGAGTAGTGCAGGACCTGGCTCGCCGGGTCCAGCGCGATCGGTCCGTAGGGCTCGAGCCGGGCGTCGTGCCAGCCCTTCCCCGCGGCGTACCGGATGGTGATCATGTGGTCGGTGAAGTGCCGGCCCCATCCCGGATCGGCCAGGATCGCCTCGCGCTCGGCGGCGCTGCGCGGCCGCTCGGAGAGCCTGATGTCGAAGTCCAGCGTGCTGCTCATCGTGGGTCCTCTCCCGGATCGCCCGACCGGCCCCGTTGCCGTTCGGGCATTCCTATCCTCATTGTCGTACTTCGTCCAGCCCTGCTCCCTGATCACGGCGCACACGAAGAACCGGGCGCGCCGTGACGGCGCGCCCGGTTCGGGTGGCTTGGGTCGCGAGTGCTGCTACAACGATTCGCGGTCCGGCCGGGGCGCGCCCTAGCCGGATACTCGCTCGGCGATCGCGTCGCCGATCTCGGCGGTGCCCCGGGCGGGGCGGCCGCGCCGGGCGGCCAGGTCGTCGGCGACGGCGCGCTCGACCCGGCGGGCGGCCTCGGGCGCGCCGATGTGGTCCAGCAGCATCGCCACCGACAGGATGGTGGCGGTGGGGTCGGCCTTGCCCTGCCCGGCGATGTCGGGGGCGCTGCCGTGCACCGGCTCGAACATCGACGGCGCGGTGCGGTCGGGGTTGACGTTGCCGGAGGCGGCCAGGCCGATGCCGCCGGCGATGGCGGCGCCGAGGTCGGTGATGATGTCGCCGAACAGGTTGTCGGTGACGATCACGTCGAACCGCTGCGGCATGGTCACGAAGAACATCGTGGCCGCGTCCACGTGCACGTAGTCGGTGGTGACCTGCGGGTACTCCTCGCCGACCCGCTTGACGGTGCGCTGGTACAGGTCGCCGGCGAAGGTGAGCACGTTGTCCTTGTGGACGAGGGTCAGCTTGCGCCGGGGCCGGGACGCCGCCACCTCGAAGGCGTAGCGCACGACGCGCTCGACGCCGTAGGCGGTGTTGACGCTCTCCTGGGTGGCGATCTCCTGCGGGGTGCCCTTGCGCAGCACGCCGCCGACGCCCGCGTACGGGCCCTCGGTGCCCTCCCGGACGACGACCATGTCGACGTCCTCGGGCTTGACCCCCGACAGCGGCGTGTCCATGCCGGGGAACAGCTTGACCGGCCGCAGGTTGACGTAGTGGTCCAGCTCGAACCGGGCCCGCAGCAGCAGCCCGCGCTCCAGCACCCCGCTCGGCACGCTCGGGTCGCCGACCGCGCCCAGCAGGATCGCGTCCTGGCCGCGCAGCTCCTCCAGCACCGCGTCCGGCAGCGTCTCGCCGGTCCGGTGCCAGCGGGCCGCGCCCAGGTCGTAGGTGGTCCGCTCGAACTTCAGGTCGTGGGCCGGCGCGACGGCGTCCAGAACCTTCAGGCCCTCGGCGACGACCTCGGGGCCGATCCCGTCACCAGGGATGACGGCCAGGCGGATGCTGCGGGAAGCCATGCGCGCACTCTACTGCAAACGTCTCAGTGCGTGAGCATCAGTCTCACTTTCCGGAACGCATGTCTCGCCCGAGCCCCGCCCCGCCGCCTTCCCGACCGAAGGATGAAGGTCGGCCGCCCCCGCCTTCTACAGTCGTGCCTGTGACCACGGACCCGGCAGACGGCTTCGCCCGACCGTACGCGGCCGCCGGTGTGCTGTTCTTCGACGAGCAGGACCGCGTTCTGCTGGTCGTTCCGACCTACAAGTCCTACCAGGACATTCCCGGCGGCTACATCGAGCGCGGCGAGACGCCGAAGGAGGCGGCCGCCCGCGAGGTGCGGGAGGAGCTCGGCATCACACCGCCGATCGGGCGCCTGCTCGTCGCCGACTGGGCACCGAGCCGGGCCGAAGGCGACAAGGTGCTGTTCATCTTCGACGGCGGTCTTCTCACGGCCGAGCACCGCGACAAGATCGAGCTCGCCCCGGACGAGCTCAGCGGCTACGGCTTCCACGACGTCGCACGGGTCCACGACCTGACGATCCCCCGCCTCGCACGCCGCATCGTTCACGCCTGCGCCGCCCGGCGAGACGGCGGCACCAGATACCTGGAGCACGGCGAAGCCGTCTCCTGAGGTCGGACGGGGGCGACAAAACCCGAACTTGACGCTGGACCACCCCAAAGGGGACGCTCTCCTCGACAAGTTCACATCGAGGCGACGGTGAGCAGGAACCTGGTGCGAGTCCAGGACGGTCCCGCCACTGTGACCAGGGAGCCCCCCGCCACGCGACGACCACGGCCGGACATCCGGCGGGAAGGTCGGCGGGAGGCGTCGATCTGGGAGTCAGGACACTGACCCGTCGTCCTCCCGTACCGGGGCGAGTGCACCCCGTGAGGAGATTCAGAGATGGCTCAGACCGCCGTTCCGTCGACGTCGGCCGCCGGCGAGCGCCCCGCGCCCGTCGGCATCCCCCTCCGCGAGATCCTGCCCTGGGCGGTGTTCGCCGCCGTGCTGGGCGCGGTGCTGATCTACTTCGTCGGCGCCGAGCAGGGCGCCACCTCCCTCATCGGCGGCACCTGGGTGCACGAGTTCACCCATGACGGCCGCCACCTGCTCGGCTTCCCCTGCCACTGACCGACGGGCCGATCCGCCGATGATGAGATCACTGCTGGTCCGCGGCATGCTCGCCGGGCTGGCGGCGGCGGCGCTCGCGCTCGTCGTCGCCTGGCTGTACGGGGAGCCGCAGGTGAACCGCGCCATCGCGTTCGAGGAGGCCCAGGCGGCCGCCGCCGCCCACGCGGGGCACGAGGAGGAGGTCGTCAGCCGCACCGTGCAGAAGACCGCCGGGCTGGTCACCGCGCTCGGCGTGTACGGCGTCGCGCTCGGCGGGCTGTTCGCGATCGCGTTCGCGTTCGCCTACGGCCGCGTCGGCGCGCTCGGCGCCCGCGCCACCGCCGCGCTGGTGGCGCTCGGCGGCTTCGTCGCCGTCGAGGTCGTGCCCTTCCTGAAGTACCCGCCGACGCCTCCCGCCGTCGGCGCCCCCGAGACGATCGGCGGCCGCACCGCGCTGTACTTCGGCATGGTGGCGCTGGGCGTGCTGTCCGTCGTCGCCGCCGTGATCGTGTTCCGCCGCCTGCTGCCCCGGCTGGGGGCGTGGAACGCGGCGATCGCGACGGCCGCCGGGTTCGCGGTCGTGCTGGCGGTGGCGTTCCGGCTGACCCCGACCCCGGACGCGATCCCGGACGGGTTCCCGGCCACGGTGCTGTGGGACTTCCGGATCGCGTCGCTGGGCGTCCAGGTCGTCCTGTGGGCGACGCTGGGCGCGGTGTTCGGCGTGCTGAGCGAGCGCGCCGTCCGGAGGCGGTCGGCGGCGACCGCCGCCGCGGCCTGACGTCGGCGTCCTCCTGCGCCGCCGCGACGGTCACGGGCGGCGCAGGAGGGCGCAGTCGCCGCACATCTCGCCGCCGGGCGGCACCCGGTAGTACAGGCAGCAGCTCCGGCGGACGAACCCGTCCGGCGTGAACGCGCCGGTGCCCGCCAGGGGTTCGCGCTCGAACAGGCGCCGCACGAGCGTCCCGACCGGCGCGGCCAGCTCGGGCCGCAGGGAGCCCGCGCGCAGCGTCCCGGCCAGGGCCGCGGCGGCGTTGCCCCACAGGAGGCCGTCGGCGAGCCTGACGATCCGCAGCAGCCCCGCCCGCAGCGGCCGCAGCTGCTCCTCGACCACCGTCCGGTGCACCGGCTCCGCCGCGGCGGCGGGGTCGCCGTGGACGGGCCAGCCGTCCGGGTCGGCCAGCCACAGCGCGATCGGCGCGCCCGGCGCCCAGCGCCAGTGCAGCCCGGACAGGTCGGGGACGACGCCGTGCGCCGTCGCCGCCACCACGGGCGACCACAGCCGCGACGCGAGCCCTTGGAACAGGATGGAGGCCGCCACCCGGCGTTCCCGGGTGCCCAGCCGCCGCGCGTAGGCGTCGATCAGCTCCTCGATCCGCGCGGGGTCGGGTTCCGGCAGCGGGCGCCAGGCGGGGTCCGCCTCCTCGGCGGGATCGGTGACGATCTCGAAGTACGGCCCCAGCCGGGCCGCCTCGTCCAGCGCCCGCCGGACGGCGTCCGCCCCGGCCCGCTCACCCGTGCCCACACGAGCGATCATGCCATCGGCGTGCCCGCGCGGGCGTGGGGTCAGCCGCCGGACCGGCCGCCGTTGTCGCGGCGGTCCAGGGCGATCTGCAGCGCGCGGGCCGCCTCCTCGGCGGCGTCCTCGGCGGGGGCGGAAGTGGTGACGTCGACGTTCATGGGTCGCTGTCCCTCGTGGTGTCGGTCGTGTCAGGAGGTCGTGTCAGAGATCGACGGACTTACGGCCGGCAGCACCCTGCTCCGCGGCGGGTCGCCGGCCTGCCGAATCAGGCCCCGCCGCGGCGGCGAAGGATGCGTACCACGAAGCGCATGACCGTCTACCACGGTACCGGCCCGTCTCCCCGGTTGTCCCGATTCGTGGCCAGACTTCTCACATGATGAGACGCGGTGCGGGGAGACGGGCGAGCCGCATGCCGTCTGACCTGGGCTTGCAGGGTCTCGGCCGGCGAGATTCCGGACCGCGGGAACGGCGAAGGCGGGCCGAGGGGCGTCGCGCCGCCCGGCCCGCCTTCGAAGGGTCCGTCAGCCGTCCCGCGTCAGCCGTCGAGGTCGACGCGGCGGCCCATCTCGGCGCCGATCTCGTCGCGGATCACGTCGACCAGCTGGGCGGGGATGGCCGAGTCGACGGTCAGGGCGATCAGCGCGGTGCCGCCCTTGGCGTCCCGGCCCACCTGCATGCTCGCGATGTTGACGCCCTGGTCGCCGAGCAGCCGGCCGACCACGCCGACGATGCCGGGCCGGTCGGTGTAGGAGAAGAACGCCATGTGGTCGGTGGGCGACAGCTCCATGTCGTAGCCGTTGATCTCCACGATCCGCTCGTGGTGCTTGGGCCCGGTGAGCGTGCCGGACACCGACACGACCGTGCCGTCGGCCATGGTGCCGCGCACCTGGACGACGTTGCGCCAGTCGGCGCTCTCCTCGGTGGTGCTGAGGGTGACCTCGACGCCGCGGTCGCGGGCCAGCAGCGGGGCGTTGACGAACGTCACCGACTCCTCGGTCACGTCGGCGAAGACGCCCTTGAGCGCGGCCAGCTCCAGCACCTTGACGTCGTGCTGGGCGATCTCCCCGCGCACCACGATCTCCAGCCGCACCGGCACGCCGCCGGCGAGGGCGGTGAAGATGCGGCCGAGCTTCTCGGCGAGCGGCAGGCCGGGCTTGACGTCCTCGGCGACCGCGCCGCCCTGCACGTTGACCGCGTCGGGCACGAACTCGCCGGCCAGCGCCAGCCGGACCGACCGGGCCACCTGGGTGCCCGCCTTCTCCTGCGCCTCGTGCGTGCTGGCGCCGAGGTGCGGGGTGACCACCACGTTGTCGTGGTGGAACAGCGGGCTGTCGGTGCACGGCTCGGTGCTGTACACGTCCAGGCCCGCCCCGGCCACCCGGCCCTCCTTGAGCGCCAGGTCGAGGGCCGCCTCGTCGACGATGCCGCCGCGCGCGGCGTTGATGATCCGCACGGTCGGCTTGACCATGCGCAGCTCGCGGTCGCCGATCAGGCCGATCGTCTCGGAGGTCTTGGGCAGGTGGACGGTGATGAAGTCGCTTTCGCGAAGCAGCTCCTCCAGCCCGACCAGGCGGACGCCCAACTGGGCGGCGCGGGCCGCCTGCACGTAGGGGTCGTAGGCGATGACGTTCATGTCGAACGCGGCCAGCCGCTGGGCGACCAGCACGCCGATCCGGCCGAGGCCGAGCACGCCGACGGTCTTGCCCTGGAGCTCGACGCCGGTGTACTTGGAGCGCTTCCACTCTCCCTGCTTGAGGGCCCCGTGGGCCTGCGGAACGTTCCGGGCGGTGGCCAGCAGCAGCGCGATCGCGTGCTCGGCGGCGGTGACGATGTTGGAGGTCGGGGCGTTGACCACCATCACCCCCGCCTTGGTGGCGGCCTCCACGTCGACGTTGTCCAGGCCCACCCCGGCCCGGGCCACCACGCGCAGCTTGGCGGCGTGCTGGAACACCTCGGCGGTGACCTTGGTGGCGCTGCGCACGATGAGCGCGTCGACGTCGGCCACGGCGGGCAGGAGGGCCGCGCGGTCGGACCCGTCCACGTGCCGGACCTCGAAGTCGGCCTCCAGCTCGGCGATTCCGGCCGGGGAGAGTTCTTCTGCGACGAGGACGACAGGCTTGCTCAAGGAAGATCCTTCGGAAGATGTCGGGCGGAAGATGTCGGGCAGATGAAGATCGCGAGTCACCCCGTCGTGCCCCCGCGCCTACTGAGTTTAGACCCCCGGTCGCGGCGGCCCGACGGCCGGTGGACACACGTCCGTATACGCCCGGAATGCACGACTCCGTCGCCGCGCGGACCGTCCGCGAACGCCGGTCGCGGCGCCGTCCGCGCGCCTATCCGCGTGCCTATCCGCGCGCCTGTACTGCCGGCGCCCCGACCGCCCCCGTACCGCTCACGACCTCAGGGTCCGCGCAATCGGGACCGCTTCCCCGCGCCGGCGGGCAGCCCGCCTTCAGGCGGCGTTGAACTCGGGCAGCGCGGTCAGGATCCGCGCGACGCGCTCGGCGTCGGCGACCCGCAGATACGGGACGTCGACGAACACCCGCATCGGCCCCGCGGGCAGCCCCAGCTCCTCGGCGACCTCCTGCTGGACGTCCCGCAGCGGGACGTAGGCCAGGTAGCCCCGGAAGACGTTCTGCGCCCGGAACATCGCCGTCATCATCAGCTGGTAGCCGCGGATGCGGAACGACAGCGCGACCAGGCAGGTGACGGCGTCCCCGGGTTCGCTCGGAACGGCCAGGGAGATCCACGCGCTGGTCGTCCACGGCCGGGCGCGCAGCAGGTCCACCACCCAGCGGATCCGGTCGGCGCCCTGCGGGTCGCCCAGCCGGGTGCGCTCGCGCTCCGGCGGCGCGGGGACGCGCGGGCGCCGCCCCTCGCCCGCGCGCGGCGCGCCCGCCGGATCCCCGTGCCGCCGGAGGATCGGGTCCTCCCAGGTCAGCGACGTGACCTCGAAGACGACCGGGGGCGCCTCGATGATGGGGCCCCGATCCTCCATGCCGGCCTCTCCGGCGGTCCAGACGTGCCGCAGCACCCCGATCCAGGCCTCTCCGCAGGTGTCCCAGCGCCGGACGGACCGCTCCTCCCCCGCGGCCACGTCACGACTCCTCACCGCAATTGGCCCCCCGCGCCACCGGAATCGGGTAAATATCTCCCACCGGCATTGGGCGGCCGCAATTTGTCACCGGGCCGCCGCGCCCGCACGGAAAATGATCGCCACTCATGACATCCGCCCCAAGCGTCACGGCGAACGTGGGCCACGACCCGTGTTAGCGCTGGTGCACGGGGCGTCGCTCGATCACCGTCGGTGTTTTCTTCCAGTATCGACCAAAAATCACGCAAACGGTAGGGTGAATTGTCGGAGTCGACCTCCACCGGCTTTCTGACGATCGTGACCGGCCGGTCTTACAGATCCGTCGGATGACCGCGGAATGCGGGCCGGCCCCAAATGGCGCGGCTCACCGCTCCGGGCGGTGCAGGACGACATAGCCGCCCGCGCGGAACACCTCCCGGTAGCCGGACGCGATCAGCGCGTCGACGCGGCGGCGCTGGTCGTCCAGCGAGCGGAACGGGAACGTGCGGCGCTCGACGTCGGCCACCACCCACGGGGCGCCGCGGGGCCGTTCGTCCCACAGCAGCACCCGGGCGCGCGCCGACAGGGCCGGACCGATCCGGTTGGCCGACTCCACCAGCACGCCGTCGGGCACCCGGGCCGCCGCCGCGGCCGCCGCGCTCGCGCGCTCGTCGCGCCGGACGGTCGAGGGGTCGACCAGGTCGCCGAAGGCGAAGAACGGGACGGTCGCGGCCGTCGCGGCCAGCAGGGCCGCGGCCGCGGGCAGGCGGAACCGCGGCCGGTCCAGGAGGGGGCGCAGCCGCGCCGCGCCGTCCGCGGCCGCCATGACCAGCACGGCGATCAGGAAGGCGTTGTAGTGGTACTTGGGCTCCCACCAGTTGCCGAACTCGCTGGCCAGCATGCGTTCGGCGAGCAGCGGCAGGACGGCGAGCGTGAGCGGCGAGCGCAGCGGCAGCAGCAGGAGCGGCAGGACGAGCAGCGCCATCGTCCACAGCTTGACCGGCGGGGTGCCCAGTACCGTCACCGCGTCCCAGGGGCGCGAGACGAGGTGCAGGAGGACGTCCGGCACATCGTCGCCCAGCGCGCGGTACGCCCAGTAGTAGTCGGCGTCGCCGCCGAACGCGGGGATGAGCACCCGCGACGACGCCCACACGGCCGCCGCGCCGGCGGCGATCAGGCCCGCTCCGATCCGGCGCTCGCCGCGCCGCGTCAGCAGGAAGAGGCCGAACCCCGCCAGCAGCAGCCCCATGTCCTCCTTGACCAGCAAGAGGGCGGCCGCGGCGAGCAGGGCTTGGCCGCGGCGTCCCGCGTCGTACCGCTCCACCATCAGCGCCGACAGCAGCGGCGCGAACGCCACCTCGTGGAAGTCGAACGCCAGCGCCTCGGCGATCGGCCATGACAGCGCGTAGGCGGCCGCGGCGCAGTGCGCGGCCCGCGTCCCCAGACGGCGCCGGGCGTACCGCCAGACCGGCACGATCGCCGCGGCGAACAGCACCGCCTGGGCGACCAGCAGCGTGGCGGGCCCGTCGTGGATCCAGTACAGCGGCGCGAGCAGCGCGAGGATCGGCGAGAAGTGGTCGCCGAGGACCGAGAAGTCGGGGCCGAAGTCGTTGTGGACGCCCTTGACGAGGGCGACCGGCGCGCCGAACCGGCTGTAGGACCGCACGGCCTGGTCGAAGATCACCAGGTCGTAGGTGCTGGCGCGGAACGTCCGCAGCCGGAGCAGGGAGTACGCCGCGTACAGCGCGGCCGCCCCCGCGACCATCGCGCCCAGCGGGACGGGCCCGCCCGCGAGCCGCCGCTCCCCTTGCGCCCGCCGGATCGCGCCAGTCGCGTCCCGCCCCGCAACCGCCTCCGCCACGTGCCAGGACGCTACCAGCGTCCGCCGCCGCCAGCCCCCGGCGAGGACGCATGAGCGCGACGGGGCCGTCCCCTCAGCCCATCGGCGCCGAGGCCGCGTCCCCGGCGGTCAGCTTTCCGTCGCGGCCAGGTCGCGGGCGTCCGCCTCCGTCCCCGCCGCGGAGCCGGCCTTCTCGGCGCGCAGCAGGTACTCCTCGCAGTGGTCCAGCCACCGCACCTCGGCCTCCGCCTGCAGGATCATCGATTCGAGCACCAACTGCCACGCCCGCTCCCCGGGCGCGTCCGGGATCCGCTCGTCGTCCCCCTTGAGCCGGGTGAGGTCCTGCAGTGTGCGCAGCGTGGCGGTGCGCTGAGCCTGCACGACCGCGCGGACGTCCACGCCCGGCGTGGTGACGGCGAGCGCGAGTTTGATGGCCAGCTCGTCGCGGGGGCGGTCGGCGCGGGCCACCGGGGTGGCGAACCACCGTCGCACGGACTCCTGCCCGGCGGGGGTGATGCGGTAGACGAAGCGGCCCTCGTCGTCGGCGCCCACCCGGGTCGCCAGGTCGTCGCGCTCCAGCCGCGACAGCGTGGAGTAGACCTGTCCGATGTTGAGCGGCCAGGTCGCGCCCGTGGACGCCTCGAACTCGGCGCGCAGCTGGTAGCCGTAGCGGGGACCCCGGGTCAGCAGGGCCAGGAGGCCGTGGCGGATCGACATGGCCCAACGCTGGCATACGGCGTACGCGCGAGGCAATACCGCGTATGCAGTGAACGACACGCGGCGCCCGCCTCGCAGCGGCCGATCACCGGCGCCCTTAACGTAGCCACCGTGACCCCGGACTCCGCCACCAGCCTTCTGCGCGACCTGCTGCGCCTCTACGACCACCGGTTCCTGGACCTGGACGCCGCGGCGCGGCGCGGCATGGCGGCGGGGACGCGCCGGATGCTCGCCGACGGCGGCCTCGCCGACGCCGCCGACCGCTCCGCGCTGCCCGCCGCGTACCGGATGCGCGCCTTCTGCATCCGCAACGGCCTCCAGGACGAGCTGGAGCGCCTCGTCCGCGACGAGGTCGAGGGCGTGGAGGTCGGCACGGTCGTGGTGGGCGGCCGGGTGTACGCGGTCTACCCGTACCTGCGCGGCGTGCCCCGCCAGGACGCCGACGTCACCGACGAGATCGGCCTCGACCACCGGCTGGACGCGGTCGGCTGGCAGGGCGGCGGACGGCTGCGGGTGCGCGGGCACGCCGCCGTGCAGCGCGTCCAGGCCCGCGAGACGAAGGTCGCGCTGATCCTGCGGGAACGCCGCTCCGGGGTGGAGCACCACTTCCCCGCCGAGTCGGACGAGGCGGGCTTCACCGCGTGCGTCGACGTCACGGACGCGGGTCCGGGACGCTGGGACGTCTTCGTGGCCGCCGAGGCTCTCGGGATCCGCCGCGAGGCGCGCTGCGGCACGGTCCGCGGCCCCAAGGTCGGCACCGATCCCCAGCGGCGCCTCCTCGGCCCCTCCACGGAGGCGACCGTCTACTTCACCCGCGGCGACCACCTGGCGATCACGGTGAAAAGCACTCCGCGCCGCGTCCCCATGCACGTCCGCATGCTCCACCGCCTCATCCGCCGGTAGGGCGCCGCACAGCACTGCGGGCTCGGCCCGGCGCACACCGGAACCGAGCCCGCAGGCGGGCACGTGCAGAGGCGGACGCCCCCGTCGGCCGGGGACGGCCCCTCGCGCTCCGCTCAGTCGTTCAGCCAGCTCATCATGGGGCGGAGCTTGGCGCCGGTCTTCTCGATCGGGTGCTCGGCCAGCTCCTGCCGGAACTTGCCGAACTGGACCTGCCCGCCGTCGAACTCCGCCACCAGCTCCTTGGCGAACTCGCCGGACTGGATCTCGGCGAGGATCTTCTTCATCTCCGCCTTCGCCTCGGCGTTGATGACGCGCGGACCGCGGGTGTAGCCGCCGTACTCGGCGGTGTCCGACACCGACCAGTACATCTTGGACAGGCCGCCCTCGTACATGAGGTCCACGATGAGCTTCATCTCGTGCAGGCACTCGAAGTAGGCCACCTCCGGCTGGTAGCCGGCCTCGATGAGCACCTCGAACCCGGTCTTGATGAGCTCGGAGACGCCGCCGCACAGCACCGCCTGCTCGCCGAACAGGTCGGTCTCGGTCTCCTCGGCGAAGGTGGTCTTGATGCCGCCCGCGCGCAGCCCGCCGATGGCCTTGGCGTACGACAGGGCCAGCGGCCAGGCGCCGCCGGAGGCGTCCTTCTCCACCGCCACGATCACCGGGACGCCGCGGCCCGCGGTGAACTGGCGGCGGACCAGGTGGCCCGGGCCCTTGGGCGCGACCATGCACACGTCGACGCCCTCCGGCGGCGTGATGAGCCCGTACCGGATGTTGAGGCCGTGGCCGAAGAACAGCGCGTCGCCCTCGACGAGGGCGGGCTTGATGTCCCGCTCGTAGATCCCGCGCTGCAGGTGGTCCGGCGCCAGGATCATGATCAGGTCGGCCTCCTCGGCGGCCTCGGCCGGGGTGAGCACCCGCAGCCCCTCCGCCTCGGCCTTCTCCCGGCTGGCCGAGCCCTCGCGCAGGCCGACGCGCACGTCCACGCCGGAGTCGCGCAGCGACAGCGCGTGCGCGTGGCCCTGGCTGCCGTACCCGATGACGGCCACGTGCCGCCCCTGGATGACGCTCAGGTCCGCGTCGTCGTCGTAGAACATCTCAGCCACTGTTGCTGCTGCCTTTCTTCACATGGTGTTGCTCGGTTTTCAGGGGCGGCGCCGCGTCCCGCGGGACGCGGCGTCCGGCGCGCGGTTCCGGGTGAGGCGCGCGCCGGACGCGAGGTCAGGCGCTGCGCTCCAGGGCGCGCAGCGACCGGTCGGTGATGGACCGGGCGCCGCGGCCGATGGCCACCATGCCCGACTGCACCAGTTCCTTGATGCCGAAGGGCTCCAGGACGCGGATCAGGGCATCCAGCTTGTCGCGGTTGCCGGTGGCCTCGATGGTGACCGCCTCCGGCGCCACGTCGACCACTTTGGCGCGGAACAGCTGGACGGTCTCCAGCACCTGCGAGCGGGTCTCGGCGTCGGCGCGCACCTTCACCAGCACCAGCTCGCGCTGCACCGACGACGACGGCTCCAGCTCGACGATCTTCAGCACGTTGATCAGCTTGTTGAGCTGCTTGGTCACCTGCTCCAGCGGCAGCTCCTCGACGTTGACCACGATCGTCATGCGGGAGATGTCCGGGTGCTCGGTGGTGCCCACGGCGAGCGACTCGATGTTGAACCCGCGCCGGGAGAACAGCGACGCCACCCGCGCCAGGATGCCCGGCTTGTTCTCCACCAGCACCGACAGCGTGTGCAGGCTCATCGCGGTCAGTCTCCGTTCTCCCAGTCGGGGGCCATGTCCCGAGCGATCTTGATGTCGTCGTTGCTGGTTCCCGCGGCGACCATGGGCCAGACCATGGCGTCGTGGTGGACGATGAAGTCGATCACCACCGGAGCGTCGTCGATCTCCATGGCCTTGGCGATCGTGGCGTCGACGTCCTCGGCGCGGTCGCAGCGCAGCCCGACACAACCGTACGCCTCGGCCAGCTTGACGAAGTCCGGGATCCGGCGGCTGTGCAGGTTGGTGTGGGAGTAGCGCTCGTTGTAGAAGAGCGTCTGCCACTGCCGGACCATGCCCAGGTTGCCGTTGTTGATGACCGCGACCTTGATCGGGATGCCCTCGATGGCGCAGGTGGCCAGCTCCTGGTTGGTCATCTGGAAGCAGCCGTCGCCGTCGATCGCCCACACCTGCGCGTCCGGCGCGGCGACCTTGGCGCCCATGGCGGCCGGGACGGCGTAGCCCATGGTGCCCGCGCCGCCGGAGTTGAGGAACGCGCCGGGCCGCTCGTACTTGATGAACTGCGCCGCCCACATCTGGTGCTGCCCCACGCCGGCCACGTAGTACGCGTCGGGGCCGACCATCTTGCCGATGCGCTCGATGACGTACTGCGGCGACAGCGACCCGTCGGCGGGGTGGTCGTAGCCGAGCGGGTAGGTCTCGCGCCAGGCGCGCAGCTGGCGCCACCAGTCCTCGTAGTCGCCGCGGTTGCCCGCCTCGTGCTCGGCCTGCACCGCCACGATCAGGTCGGCGATCACCTCGCGGGCGTCCCCGACGATCGGGACGTCCGCGTGCCGGTTCTTGGAGATCTCGGCCGGGTCGATGTCGGCGTGCACGACCTTGGCCTCCGGGGCGAACGTGGACAGCTGGCCGGTGACCCGGTCGTCGAACCGGGTGCCGATGGCGACCAGCAGGTCCGAACGCTGCAGCGCCCCGACCGCGCCGACGCTGCCGTGCATGCCGGGCATCCCCATGTGCAGCGGGTGGCTGTCGGGCAGCGCGCCCTTGGCCATCAGCGTGGTGACGACGGGCGCGCCGGTCAGCTCCGCCAGCACCTTCAGCTCGGCGGACGCCTTGGCCTTCAGCACGCCGCCGCCGACGTACAGGACGGGCCGCTTGGCCTGGACGATCAGCCGTGCCGCCTCGCGCACCTGCTTGGAGTGCGGCCGGGTGACCGGACGGTAGCCGGGCAGCTGCAGGGGGACCGGCCAGCTGAACTCGACGGTGGCCTGCAGCGCGTCCTTGGCGATGTCGACGAGCACGGGCCCGGGGCGCCCGGTGGAGGCGATGTGGAACGCCTCGGCGATCGTGCGGGCGATCTCGTCGCCCCGGGTGACCAGGAAGTTGTGCTTGGTGATCGGCATGGTGATGCCGGAGATGTCGGCCTCCTGGAAGCCGTCCGTGCCGATCAGCGGGGTCGCCACCTGGCCGGTGATCGCCACGATCGGCACCGAGTCCATGTAGGCGTCGGAGATCGCGGTGACCAGGTTGGTGGCGCCGGGTCCGCTGGTGGCCATGCAGACGCCGACCTTGCCGGTGACCATGGCGTACCCCTGGGCCGCGTGCCCGGCGCCCTGCTCGTGCCGCACCAGGATGTGACGGAGCTTCTTGGAGTCGTACAGCGGGTCGTAGGCCGGGAGGATGGCGCCCCCCGGGATGCCGAACACGGTGTCGACGCCGACGTTCTCCAGAGCGCGGATCAGCGCCTCGGCTCCCGTCATCTGTTCGGTCGTCATGTTCCTGTTCCTTGGGGAGAGTCCGTGTGGCCGGGTCGTCGAAGGCCCGGTTCGCCGGTCGCGGCCGGTTCGAGGGTCGCGCGGCCAACAAAAAACCCCCGCCGCCGGATGCGGTCGAGGGAAGCGCGCAGGACGAAGCGACTTGGTCAGCCTGCGCGCCGACCAAGTACTACGAGAATGCGGGACATGCTCTGCACGGACCTCACTTTCGCGGACGCCGCGTCCCCGAGTCAAATGGTCGGACGGTTTATCTCACCATGTGAGACGGTCCTTGACGGAAAATTGACCGCCTCCGCTCCGTCCGCGCAGGTCAGCGGGCTCGGCGCGGCGCGGGTCACCCGGCGGACAGCGCGGAGTCCTGCAGCGGCAGCGTCACGTCGCCCGGGTCGGCGGCGCCCTTGAGGTTGGTGCGCACCAGCGACTCGACACGGCCGGCGGCCATCGGCCGGGCCACCAGGTAGCCCTGGCCGCGCGGGCAGCCCATCTCGCGCAGCAGCTCCAGCTGCTCGGGGCGCTCGATGCCCTCGGCCACCACGGTCAGCCCGAGATCGCTGCCGAGCCGCACGATGGTGCGGGTGAGCAGGGTGAGCGTCTCGTCCGAGCCCAGCCCCGCCACGAACGACGGGTCGATCTTGAGGACGTCCACCGGCAGCTGCCCGAGGTAGGCCAGCGAGGCGTAGCCGGTGCCGAAGTCGTCGATGGCCAGCCGCACGCCCAGGTCGCGCAGCGCCGACAGCCGCTCCACGTTCTGCCCGGCGTCCTCGACCAGCACCTCCTCCCGCACCTCGACGGTGAGGGCCTGCGGCGGCAGCCCGGTCTCCTCCAGGGCGGCCGCGACCGACTCGACGAAGCCGGGCGCGGCGATCTGCCGGGCGGTGAAGTTCACCGACACGCCGACGTCCCAGGAGTCGCGGCGCCAGCGCGCCACCTCCCGGCACGCCTCGCGCAGCACCCAGTCCCCCAGCGGGATCATCAGGCCGGACTCCTCGGCCGGGCCGATGAACTCCTCCGGCGGCACCGGTTCGCTGCCCCGCCACCAGCGCACCAGCGCCTCCACCCCGGTGACGCGGGACGTCGCCAGGTCCACCACCGGCTGGAACTCCACGGCGAACTGCTCCTCGGCGAGGGCCCGCTGCAGGTCGCTGCCCAGCTCCAGCCGGCGCACGACGTCGGTGTGCATGTGCGGGGCGAACACCTCGACGCGCCCCCCGCCCAGCTCCTTGGCGCGGGCCATGGCCAGGTCGCCGTTGCGGATCAGGTCGGCGGCGCTGCGCCGCAGCCGCCGCTCGGC
>NZ_BCQU01000070.1:0-35786 GCF_001552235.1 Actinomadura rubrobrunea NBRC 15275
GCGCCGCGACCGGCGGCCTCCGGCTGCGTCGCGGGCGCGGGCCGCGCGGCGTCAGCCGGTGCCGCCGGTCCAGGCGCAGCATTCGTAGCCGTCCTGGACGGGCCCCGTCGTCGGCGACACGGAGATCTGCCGGCCGCTGATCCACGCCGGGCACGACCGGGCGTCCGTCGCCATGTCGTCGTCCAGGCCCAGGGCCAGCAGTCCGCCGATGCCGGGGCCGTCCGCGGCCCAGTCGACGGCGCCGATGCCGGCGGCCGGCCAGTCCGTCCACGGCAGGGCGCCCAGCGGCAGCGACAGCACGCTGCCCGTCCCGCCGCCCCACGAGGACTCGCGGGTCACGGTGGCCTGCAGCTCGACGGAGCGGTCGGACGTGCTGACGCTGTCTTGGCCCGGAGCCCGCGACCGGACGTCCATGACGAACGACCGGTCGTCGCCGCGCACGACGCACCGCTGGTCGCCCTCGCCGACGATCTCCACGCCGGGCCGCGCCCCGGCGGTCCCGGCCCTGCGGTCGCCGCTGTTCAGCGAGGTGTTCACCAGCGACACCCTCGCCTCCCGTCGGACGGTGACGGCCCTGGCCGGACCGCCGCCGCGGGCGACCAGCCGCAGGTCGCGCACCTCCAACCGCAGCCGATCCGGGGCCGCCGGCTCGGCCGCCGCGCCCCGGGCGCCGGCGCGGCGCAGGCCGCCCGGCTCCTTGATCGACGAGACCGCTCCGCCGAGCAGGCCGCCGTTCGGGACGTCGACCTTCGGCATCGAGACGCTCGGCGGGGCGTACGCAGGGCCGAGCAGCGCGTCGACGTCCGGCCAGGCGGACGGGGTGCCGGTGCGCGCCTGGTCCGCGGTGCCGATGTCGAAGAACGAGCGGACCGGCTCCCACCCGGTGTAGGCGATCGTGGCGTTCCGGCCCTCGATCGCGGTGTTCCTGGTGATCGTGGGCAGCGCGGAGTACGGGCCGTACGCTCGCCGGAGCGTGTAGGTGCAGCCCGGAGAGAGCTTGATCGTGCCGCCCGCCCGGATCGCGCGCACCAGCGCGGCCGTGTCCCCGGTGCCGCCGGAGCACCCGACCGGTGCCTCCTCGGCCGCAGCGGGCGGCGCCGCCCCCGCGATCATCAGGCCCGCCGCCAGCGCGGGAACCGCTGCCCGCAGCGCGCCGGCCGCCCGGCCGGCGCCTGTCGTCCGCACGCTCATGTTCGTTCCTTCCGTCGCATCGGGCTCATGATCACCCTCGCTTGATTACTCACCGCAGTTGATCACCTACAAACCGGCGCGACGAAAATCGTGATCATGAACCGGACGCGACCGGACATGCACGCCATCCCGACCCCATGAGCACAAAAAGCGGTTATTACCTACGCTCTGTGTTGTAGCCACTCCATGGGGTAGTTGTCGGGGTGAAGGTACGCAACGGACCGTGACCGGACGGTCCAGCGGCGACTACCGAGCCGTGTCGCGGCGCATCCGCTCACGGCGAAGGGAGAGAATCTTCATGAACACGCTGCAACGCATCTCCATCATTGGCCTCGCGGCCGTTGGTGCTGCGGTGCTCGCTCCGTCCGCCGCCATGGCTGACGGCCGCGGCCACGGCACCCTCTTCGTCAAGAACAAGGAGTTCGCCGGCATCAAGGGCGTCGCCGCTCAGAAGGTGGTCGCCGGGTTCGGCAACCGCGGCTTCGGCGGCGGCTTCGGCGGCTTCGGCGGGTTCGGCGGCGGCTTCGGCGGCGGCTTCGGCGGTTTCGGCAACCGCGGGTTCGACGACGGGGCCTTCTTCAAGGCGCAGAAGCTGTTCGCCGGCCCCAAGGGCGTTGCCAAGCTCAAGACGTTCGCCCGGGTCAACTGACACGAGATCAACTGACAACCGCGCGTTGTCACGGGATTCGCATCCCTGCGGTGGTCTCGTCCGCGCCCGCGCGGGCGGGACCACCGCCTCGTTCATGGCCTCGCACGGCCCATCCGACGCATTCGAAAGCGAGTCGTCATGATGTCCATGCCGTTCCGCATCGCGGTCGCCACGGGTGCCGTCCTCGGCGCGCTGGCGGGCGCGCCCGCCGCAGCCCACGCCGACGCGGCCTTCAAGGTCGTCTCCCAGAAGGCCACCCGGCACGGCGCGTACCTGCACATCCGCCAGTCGCTGGTCGACGAGCGGGGGCGGGTCCTGTTCAGGGACATCTTCCTGAAGGCCGGCCCCAAGGGAGTGGTCAAGCGGGAGATCCTCAGCACCACCAGCGTCTGACGGGCTCGCGGGCCCGCCCGAACTCGACACCGACGGCGCCCGAGCCGACGCGCACCCGGGACCGCGCTTCGCGAGGACGAAGTGCGGCCCCGGGCATGTCCGTGCCCGGGCCCATCCCCATGCCCGGAACGCCACCGGCGACCGGACGGAACACGGACGTCACCCAGACCGTGCGGCGTCCCACCCCACGACAGAACGGCTCCAGAAGCCGGCACTACGTACGTGCCTGAGGCCCCATCGCCGAATCCAGGGCGCCACCGACGACCGGACGGACGCGGACGTCACCTAGAGCCGGGCGGCGCCGCGCCCGAGATCGAACACGGCTCCTGAGAAGGGCGCGCCGCGTGCGCCTGCGGCCGTTGCCAGGTCCGGAGCGCCGCCAGTGGCCTGGGGCGGGACGCGGCATTCCCGCAGTCGGCGTGCGGGCGGGCCGGTCTGCCGCCGGGTCACTCCGACGCGATGTCCTCCGGGGCGGAGTCGGGCTCGGCGGCGCTGGTCAGCGCGGTGACGGCCTCGGTGATCTGCCGGGCCAGGTCCTGCGGGGTCAGCCCGATGTCGGCGAGGATCTCGCCGCGCGCGGCGTGGTCGAGGAACTCCTGCGGAATGCCGAACGTGCGCACCGGGACGTCGTTGCCCGCGTCGCGCAGCAGCCGCGCCACCGCGTCGCCCACCGCGCCGGTGCGGCCGTTGTCCTCCACCACGGCCACCATGCGGTGCCGCGCCGCCAGGTCGACCAGCGCCTCGTCCAGCGGCTTGACCCAGCGCGGGTCGACGACGGTCACGCCGATGCCCTGCGCGGCCAGCCGCTCGGCGACGCCCACGCCGACCGCCGCCATCGACCCGACGGCGACCACCAGCACGTGGCTTCCGTTGGCGCCGTCGTGGCGGGCCAGCACGTCCATGCCGCCGACGGTGTCGACCGCCTCGACGTCCTCGCTCACCGTGCCCTTGGGGTAGCGGATCGCGGTCGGGCCGTCGTCGACCGCCACGCACTCGCGGAGCAGCTCGCGCAGGCGGGTGCCGTCCCGAGGCACCGCGATGCGCAGGCCGGGCACCAGCGACAGGATCGACAGGTCCCACATGCCGTTGTGGCTGGGGCCGTCGTCGCCGGTCACGCCGGCGCGGTCGAGGGCGAAGGTCACCGGCAGCCGGTGCAGCGCCACGTCCATGAGGACCTGGTCGAACGCCCGGTTGAGGAACGTGGCGTACACGGCCACCACGGGGTGCAGCCCGCCCAGCGCCAGCCCGGCGGCCGAGGTGACCGCGTGCTGCTCGGCGATGCCGACGTCGTAGATGCGGTCGGGGTAGGCCTCGGCGAACGGCGCCAGCCCGACCGGGTGCAGCATGGCGGCGGTGATGCCCACCACGTCGGGGCGCTCGGCGCCGATGGCCACCATCTCCTCGCCGAACACCTTGGTCCAGCTCGGGCCGCTCTTCTTGGCGACCGCGCGGCCGGTGGCCGGGTCGAACGCCCCGGCGCCGTGCATGCAGTCCTCTTCGTGGTTCTCGGCGGGCGCGTACCCCTGGCCCTTGCGGGTGATGCAGTGGACGATCACGGGGGCGCCGAACCGGCGGGCGCGGCGCAGCGCGCGCTCGACCGCCTCGATGTCGTGGCCGTCGATCGGCCCGACGTACTTGATGCCGAGGTCCTCGAACATCGCCTGCGGCTGCAGGACGTCCTTGAGGCCCTTCTTGATGCCGTGCAGCGCCTCGTAGGCCACGCCGCCGACCACGGGCGCCCGCGGCACCGTCCTCTTGATCAGGCCGAGGGCGTTCTCGTAGCCCTGGGTGACCCGCAGCTCGGCCAGGTGGCTGGCCAGCCCGCCGATGGTCGGCGCGTAGGAGCGGCCGTTGTCGTTGACGACGATGATGACGGGCCGGTCCGGGCCCGCCGCGATGTTGTTCAGCGCCTCCCAGCACATCCCGCCGGTCAGCGCGCCGTCGCCGACCACCGCGACCACCGCGCGGTCGGTCTCGCCGCGCAGCTGGAACGCCTTGGCCAGGCCGTCGGCGTACGACAGGGCGGTGGAGGCGTGCGAGTTCTCGATGACGTCGTGCTCGGACTCGGCCTGGCTGGGGTACCCCGACAGGCCGCCGCGCCGCCGCAGCCTGCTGAAGTCGTGCCGCCCGGTCAGCAGCTTGTGGACGTAGGCCTGGTGGCCGGTGTCGAAGAGGATCCTGTCGCGCGGCGAGTCGAAGACCCGGTGCAGCGCGATGGTCAGCTCCACGACGCCCAGATTGGGCCCTAGGTGCCCGCCCGTCTTGGACACCGCATCGACCAGGAACTCCCGGATCTCGCTCGCGAGCCGGGGCAACTGCGCGGCGTCCAGTCGCCTGAGCTCCGCCGGACCTGTGATCGATTCCAGCAGGGTCACGCGCGTCAACTCCTCCATCGGGGGCCTCTTCGCCCCTTCGCCGGGCCCGTCCGAGTTTAGTGGTGCTTGGTCCGCGCCACGCCGAGGGCGCGCCGCCCCCCGCGACACGGACATCGAATTTGCGCTAGATCATCCCATTTCACCGTTTCGGCGGGGCACGCCGGTGAGGGACAACTCACTCCCGGTCACGGCCCGAGACGATAGTAATGAGATCATGGTGGAGGAAATCGTGCTGCTCGACGAGGCCGACGAGGTCGCCGGTCGGGCCCCCAAGGCGGCGAGCCATCATCGCCACACCCCCTATCACCTCGCCTTCTCCTGCTTCCTGGTCGATCCGCGGGGACGGGTGCTGATCACGCGGCGGGCGCTGGGCAAGCGCACCTTCCCGGGGGTGTGGACCGGCAGCTGCTGCGGCCACCCCGCGCCCGGCGAGGGGCTGCGCGCCGCGGTCCGGCGCCGCCTGGCCACCGAGCTGGGCGCGACGGCCGAGTCGGTCACGCCGGTGCTGCCCGCGTTCCGCTACCGCGCCACCGCGGCCGACGGGGTCGTGGAGAACGAGCGCTGCCCCGTGGTGCGGGCGATCACGTCCGGGCCGATCACGCCCAACCCCGACGAGGTGGAGACCGCCGAGTGGTGGACCTGGGACCGCTGCCTGGAGCTGGCCGAGCGGCCCGATTCCTCCCCCTGGTACCGGCTGCAGATGGCCCAGCTGGCCCCGCTCGGCGCCCCTCTGGACTGGCCGGACGCCGGGACCGACGCGCTCCCGCCCGCCCTTCCCTGGTGACCGCCGCCGGGCGGGCCCGGCGCCCGCCCGCACCGGCCCGCGCAACCGTCGGCGCCGCGGCGGCCCCGCGACGAGGCGCCCGGATAACCGGGTGATCACTTTTCGGCGTCGGCTGTTGACCCGTCCCGCGATCCGACCGGACGCTTGGTTTCGGGGTTACCGAAGGGACGAACGATGCGTGGACGGTGGAAAGCGATTGCCGCCGTGGTCCTCAGCGGTGTGCTCACCGTGTCCGGCTGCGGCGGGAGCGACGACGAGGGCGGCGGCGACGCGTCCCAGGTGGAGGTGTTCTCCTGGTGGACCGGCCCGGGTGAGGCCGACGGCCTGGAGGCCATGAAGGCCGACTTCGAGAAGAAGAACCCGGGCATCAAGTTCGTCAACGCCGCCATCGCCGGCGGCTCGGGCACCCAGGCGCAGGCGGTGCTGGCCAGCCGGCTGCAGAACCGCAAGCCGCCGGACTCCTTCCAGGGCCACGCCGGCGCCGAGCTGCTCGACTACATCAAGGCCGGGCAGATCGAGCCGCTGGACGACTTCTACAACGAGAACAACCTCCGCCAGGCCTATCCCGAGCAGCTGCTCCAGCAGATCACCTACCAGGGCAAGATCTACTCGGTGCCGGTGAACATCCACCGGTCCAACGTGCTCTGGTACAACCCCGGCATCCTCAAGGAGGCGGGGCTGTCCGGGCCGCCGAAGACGGTGGCGGAGTTCATCGACGCGCTCAAGGCGGTCAAGGAGAAGACCGACAAGGTGCCGCTGTCGCTGGGCGCCCAGTGGACCGCCGACCACCTGCTGGAGAACGTCCTGCTGGGCGACCTCGGCACGGACGCCTACAACGCCCTGTGGAAGCCGGGCGCCGACTGGAGCAGCCCCGCGGTCACCAAGGCCCTCACCGACTTCGCCGAGATCCTCAAGTACACGACCGTGGAGGCGGCGTCCACCGACTGGCAGGGCGCGGCCAAGGCGGTCGTCGACGGCAAGGCCGCGTTCAACATCATGGGCGACTGGGCGTACGGCTACTTCGTCAACCCCGCTCCCAACGGGCTCGGCAAGAAGCTCGACACCGACTTCAAGTACGCGCCCGCCCCCGGCACCGACGGCACCTACATGTGGCTGTCGGACAGCTTCACGCTGCCGCGCGGCGCCCCGCACCGCGGGGGCGCCATCGCCTGGCTGAAGGAGGTGGCCAGCAAGGAGGGCCAGGACCTGTTCAACCCCAAGAAGGGATCGATCCCGGCCCGCAAGGACGCCGACCGCAGCCTCTACAAGGGGTACCTGGAGTACGCCATCAACGAGTGGAACAAGCCCGGCATCAAGCTGGCCGGCTCGTTCTGGCACGGCGTGACCGCCAACAAGAAGTGGCACACCGACATCGACACCGCCGTGGGCCTGTTCCTGCAGGACAGGAACGTCGGCAAGCTCCAGGCCGCCCTGGTGGAGGCGGCGAAGAACAGCAGCCAGTGACATCCGCCGGAAGGACCCCGTGAGCGGTCGCGGGGCGCGCCCCGCCGGGGGCGCCCCGCGACCGCTCCGCACTGACCCCTCGGAACCGACCCCTCGACACGTTGGGAGGGCGCCCGCGTGGCGACGCTGAGGCCGCGACGCAGCAAGAAGTGGCTGCCGGGCCTGCTGCTGGTGTCCCCGTCGATCATCGCGATCGGCGTCTTCGTCTACGGGCTGATCTTCTGGAACATGCGGGTGGCGGTGAGCGGCAGCCACGACGAGGTCACCCCGTACGGCTTCGACAAGGGCCGCAACTTCGTCGACCTGTGGAGCGATCCGAGCTGGCCCCCCGCGGTGCGGCACGCGCTGCTGTTCACGGTGGTGTTCGTCGGCGGGGCGCTGCTGCTCGGCGCGTTCCTGGCGTTCCTCATGGAGAAGGGGATCAAGGCGGAGGCGGGCTTTCGGGCCGTCTACCTGTTCCCGATGGCGATCTCGTTCATCGCCAGCGGGGTGGTGTGGCGGTGGCTGATGAACCCGGCGCCGCCCGAACGCGCCGTCGGCCTCAACCAGCTGTTCGACAGGATCGGGCTGGGCCTGCTGGCCAACGACTGGTGGCAGAACCGGACGTGGGGCATGGCGGCCATGGCCGTCCCCGCCATCTGGCAGATGACCGGCTACGTCATGGCGCTGTACCTGGCCGGGTTCCGCGGCGTCCCCGACGACCTGCGCGAGGCGGCCCGGGTGGACGGCGCCTCCGAGTGGCAGGTGTACCGGTACGTGGTGTTCCCGCAGCTGCGGCCGGTGACGCTGTCCGCCCTGATCATCCTCGGGCACATCTCGCTGAAGGTGTTCGACCTGATCATGGCGATCGCGGGCAAGCAGATCATCACCTACGTGCCGGCCATCGCCACCTACGTGGAGGTGTTCGACCGGCACGACCCCGCCAACGGCGCCACCATCGCCACCTACCTGCTGCTGGCGGTGGCGCTGCTGGTGATCCCCTATCTGGTGTGGTCGGTACGGGCGGAGCGTGACCGGTGAGCGCGGAGACGAGCGTGGGGCGGCGGATCGGCGCGGACGCGGCACGGCGCCTGCCGGCCCGGCCGCGGGTGCTGCGGGGCGTGCGGTTCGCGGTGCTGCTCGCCTTCGTGGTGCTCTTCCTGATCCCCGTGTACGTGCTGGTCGTGACCAGCTTCAAGTCGCTGCAGGAGGCCGACCCGTCGTCGGCGTGGAGCCTGCCGCGCGACTGGAGCATGGACGGCTGGCGGGCGGCCTGGGAGTCGCTGCGGCCCGGCCTGGAGAACAGCGTCAAGATCGCGGTGAGCGGTTCGCTCATCTCGGCCGCGCTGGGCTCGATGAACGGCTACGTGCTGTCGAAGTGGCGCTTCCCCGGGGCCGACGCGGTGTTCACGCTGTTCCTGTTCGGGATGTTCATCCCGTACCAGGCGGTGATGATCCCGCTGGCCGGGCTGCTGACCGACATGGAGCTGGTGGGCACCGTCCGCGGGCTGGTGCTGGCGCACGTGGTGTACGGCATCCCGATCTGCACGCTGATCTTCCGGAACTACTACGTCACGCTGCCGGACGAGCTGATCGAGGCGGCGCGGGTGGACGGCGCGGGGCTGCTGCGCACCTACTGGTCGGTCGTGCTGCCGGTGTCGGGCCCGGCGTTCGCGGTGACGCTGATCTGGCAGTTCACCGCGATGTGGAACGACTTCCTGTTCGCGGTGTTCCTCGGCGCGCCCGACAGCTGGCCGGTGACGGTCCTGCTCAACAACACCGCGGGCTCGGGCGCGGTGGCCGTCCAGTACAACCAGCAGATGGCGTCGGCGCTGCTGGCGTCGCTGCCCACGCTGCTGGTGTACCTGCTGCTGGGACGGTTCTTCATGCGGGGTCTGATGGCGGGAGCGCTGAAGGGCTGACGGGGCCCGTACGCGGCGCCGTGCACGTTTTGTCCCCCCTGAGTGTTTCCTGAGAATCTCAGGGCTCCTCCTTGCCGGTTCGGCGCCGATGGCGAATCATGGTGCGAACCGATCACCACGCCGGCCCCGACCGGCCTCCCGTACCGGACGACCCACCGTGACCCGACACGACCCGACCTCGCCGCGATGATCGGCCGCCATGGTCGCCTGACGCTCCGGCGGCGGCGCGCCGACGGAGCCGGATCCCGCGCCGCGGACCGGGCGCCTCGCCCGCGACCGCCCGGCGACGACGCACGACGGCCCGGCGACGACGGATGCCGGCGAGCACGGGAGGTGACCGCGTGCAGGCGATAAGCGTCCAGCAGCCCTGGGCCTTCGCGATCGCCCGGGGCGGCAAGACCGTCTCCAACCAGGAGGCGTCCACCGCCTACCGCGGGCCGCTGCTCGTGCACGCGTCCATGCGGGTCGACCTCAAGGCCTGCGACTCCCCGCTGATCCAGGCCGCGGGCTGGGACCCGCGGGACCCGCTGGCGACGCTCGGCGCGGTCATCGCGGTGGCCCGCCTGGACGACGTGTGCTCGGCCGCCGTGCGCGGCGAGCCGTGCGACTGCGGGCCGTGGGCGGCCCCGTCGACGCACCACTGGCGTCTGGCCGACGTGCGGGCCCTGCCCCGCCCCATCGTCGCCCTCGGCCGCCCCGGGCTGTGGGAGCCCAATCCCACCCTGGTCGCCGAGGTCGAGCTCATGCTCGACTCGGCGTCCGCCGACCGTCCCACCTGACCCGCGGCTCGTCCGCCTCGACGGCGCGGCGGAGGCGGGCGAGCTCGTCGGCGATCTTGTCGAGGGGCCACCCGGCGTTGAGGCCGCTGGGGTTGGGCAGCACCCACACGCGGGCCGGGCCGATCGTGTCGTCCTGCGGGCCGATCCGGGCGCGGGGCCTGCCGAACGCGGTGCGGTAGGCGGTGACCCCTTGGACGGCCAGGTAGCGGGGGCGGTGGCGTTCCACCAGCGCGACGAGGCGGCGGCCGCCCTCGCGCAGCTCCTCGTCGGTCAGCTCGTCGGCGCGGGCGGTGGCGCGGGACGCCAGGTTGGTGATGCCGAGCCCGTAGGAGGGCAGCAGGTGCTGCTCGGCCGGGGCCAGCAGCCGGTCGGTGAAGCCGGAGCGGTGCAGGGCGGGCCAGAAGCGGTTGCCGGGGCGGGCGAAGTGGTGGCCGGTCGCGCCCGAGTAGAGGCTCGGGTTGATGCCGCAGAACAGCACGCGCAGGGGCGTTCCGTCGGCGGGCAGCACGTCGGGGATCTCGCGGTCGCGGGCCGCCTCGAGGTCGGCCTTGGTGGGGCGTCGCGTCGTCACGTCACATCACACTACGGACGATCAGCGAGAGGGCGGACGCGCCCACGACGAGGCTGACGGCGATGCGCGTGCGCCCGGCGTCCAGGTAGCGGCGCAGCGGCCCGGCGGCGACGAATCCGGCGAGCACGAACGGGATCAGCGCCAGCCCGGCGAGGACCTGCTCGCGCGGCAGCTGCCCGGCCGCGGCGAGGGCGGCCAGCGACAGCACGGCGCCGACGGTGAAGAACACGGCGAGGGTGGCGCGCACGCGCGGTCCGCTCTCGCGCTGGTAGAGCAGCGCGATCGGGGGTCCGCTGATGCCCGAGGCGGTTCCGGTGGCGCCCGCGACCAGCCCGGCGGTGGTGAGGGTGGCGGGGGTGCGGGGCACGGTCCCCGTCCAGGCGCCGGCCGCGAGCGCGGCGAGCACCACCGCGCCGATCAACGCGCCGAACGCGTCGGCGGGAACGACGGCCACCACCCAGGCCCCCAGCAGGGTCCCGACCAGCCGGCCGCCGAACGCCCAGCGCAGGCCGCGCAGGTCGGCGTGGCGCATCTCCCGCGCCAGCGTCGCCAGCGGCAGCACGGCCGCCGCGACCAGGACGGCGCCGGGCATGAGGGAGGGGAACAGCAGCGTGATGACGGGCGTGGCGACCAGTCCCACGCCGAGGCCGACGCTGCTCTGCACGATCGCGCCGGCCAGCACCGCCAGACCGCCGACCACGACGAAATCAAGATCAGGCATGACCCCGGAACGCTACAACCCCACCGGTCCGATGGGGTTTCGGCGGGCGTCCCGAAACGGGACGGGCCGTCCCCCGGCAGCCGGGGGACGGCCCGTGCCACGCGGCGCGGCCTACTTGCGCAGCAGGTTGCGCAGCACGTACTGCATGATGCCGCCGTTGCGGTAGTAGTCGGCCTCGCCCGGGGTGTCGAGACGGACGATCGCGGTGAACTCCTTGTCGTCGGCCTTCACCGTGACCTCGCGCGGCGTCTCGCCCTCGTTGAGCTTCTCGATGCCGATGATGTCGAAGGTCTCGGTGCCGGTCAGGCCGAGCGACTCGGCCGACTCGCCCTCCTTGAACTGCAGCGGCAGCACGCCCATGCCGATGAGGTTCGAACGGTGGATCCGCTCGAAGGACTCGGCGATGACGGCGCGCACGCCCAGCAGCGCGGTGCCCTTGGCGGCCCAGTCGCGGGACGACCCCGAGCCGTACTCCTTGCCCGCGATGACCACGAGCGGGACGCCCTGGGCGGCGTAGTTCTGCGCGGCGTCGTAGATGAACGTCTGCGGGGCGTCCGGCTTGGTGAAGTCGCGGGTGTAGCCGCCCTCGACGCCGTCCAGCAGCTGGTTGCGCAGCCGGATGTTGGCGAAGGTGCCGCGGATCATCACCTCGTGGTTGCCGCGCCGCGAGCCGTAGGAGTTGAAGTCCTTGGGCTCGACGCCGTGCTCCTGCAGGTACTGGGCGGCGGGGGTGCCGACCTTGATGGCGCCGGCCGGGGAGATGTGGTCGGTGGTGACCGAGTCGCCGAGCTTGGCCAGCACGCGGGCGCCGCGGATGTCGGAGACCGGGTCGGGCTCCAGGCCCATGCCGTCGAAGTAGGGGGCCTTGCGCACGTAGGTGGAGTCCGGGTCCCACTCGAAGGTGTCGCCGGTGGGGATGGGCAGCTCGCGCCAGCGCTCGTCGCCCTTGAAGACGTCGGCGTAGTCGCGCAGGAACATGTCCTGGCCGATGGAGCCCTCGACGATCTCCTTGATCTCCTCCATCGACGGCCAGATGTCGCGCAGGTAGACCGGGCCGTCGGCGCCCTCGGCGATCGGGTCGTTGAGGATGTCGATGTCCATCGTGCCCGCGAGCGCGTAGGCGACCACCAGCGGCGGCGAGGCCAGGTAGTTCATCTTCACGTCGGGGTTGATCCGGCCCTCGAAGTTGCGGTTGCCGGACAGCACCGACACCACGGCCAGGTCGGCGTCGTTGATCGCCTTGGAGATCTCCTCCTGCAGCGGGCCGGAGTTGCCGATGCAGGTGGTGCAGCCGTACCCGACGAGGTTGTAGCCGATCTTGTCCAGGTACGGCGCGAGGCCCGAGCGCTCCAGGTAGCCGGTGACGACCTGCGACCCGGGGGCCAGCGAGGTCTTCACCCACGGCTTGCGGGTCAGGCCCTTCTCCACCGCCTTCTTGGCCAGCAGGCCCGCGCCGACCATCACGTACGGGTTGGAGGTGTTGGTGCAGGAGGTGATGGCGGCGATGACGACGGCGCCGTGGTCGAGCTCGAACTCGGTGCCGTCGGCCAGGGTCACCCGCACCGGGTTGTGCGGGCGCTGCCCGCCGTTCTCACCGTGCGGGCGCGGCTTGTCGCCGTTGGAGCCGTGCGAGATCGCCGGGGAGTCGGACGCGGGGAACGACTCGGCGGACGCCTCGTCGGTCGGGCCCTGGATGCTGCCGTCGGGGACGTAGTTGCGCACGTCCCGCCGCCAGGTCTGCTTGGCCTCGGCGAGGGAGATGCGGTCCTGCGGGCGCTTGGGGCCGGCGATGGACGGCACGACCGTGCCGAGGTCGAGCTCCAGGTGCTCGGAGAAGTCGGGCTGGGCGGCCGGGTCCAGCCACATGCCCTGCTCCTTGGCGTACGCCTCGACCAGCGCGATCTGCTCCTCGGAGCGGCCGGTCAGGCGCAGGTAGTCCAGGGTCTGCCCGTCGATCGGGAAGATGGCGCAGGTGGAGCCGAACTCGGGGCTCATGTTGCCGATGGTGGCGCGGTCGGCGACCGGCAGGGCGGCCACGCCCTCGCCGTAGAACTCCACGAACTTGCCGACCACGCCGTGGCGGCGCAGCATCTCGGTGATGGTCAGCACCAGGTCGGTGGCGGTGGTGCCGGGGCGCAGCTCGCCGGTGAGCTTGAAGCCGACCACCCGCGGAATGAGCATGGAGATCGGCTGGCCGAGCATGGCGGCCTCGGCCTCGATGCCGCCGACGCCCCAGCCGAGCACGCCGATGCCGTTCTCCATGGTGGTGTGCGAGTCGGTGCCGACGCAGGTGTCGGGGTAGGCGACGCCGTCGCGGGCGAACACCACGCGGGCCAGGTGCTCGATGTTGACCTGGTGGACGATGCCGGTGCCCGGCGGGACCACCTTGAACTCGTCGAACGCGGTCTGCCCCCAGCGCAGGAACTGGTACCGCTCGCGGTTGCGCTCGTACTCGCGCTGCACGTTGCGCTCGAAGGCGTCCGGCGAGCCGAAGTAGTCGACGATGACGGAGTGGTCGATCACCATCTCCGCCGGGGCCAGCGGGTTGACCCGGGACGGGTCGCCGCCCAGGTCCCGCACGGCCTCGCGCATGGTGGCCAGGTCGACCACGCACGGCACGCCGGTGAAGTCCTGCATGATCACGCGGGCCGGGGTGAACTGGATCTCCCGGCTCGGCTGCGCGCTCGGGTCCCAGCCGGCGAGGGCGCGGATGTGGTCGGCGGTGACGTTGGCGCCGTCCTCGGTGCGCAGCAGGTTCTCCAGCAGCACCTTGAGGCTGTACGGGAGCCGGGCCGAGCCCTCGACGGCGTCCAGCCGGTAGATCTCGTACGACTTGTCGCCCACCCGCAGGGTGCTGCGGCTGCCGAAGCTGTTCGCGGACACGGACTCCTCCTCCGTCACCACCGCGCGTCCGGTCCGAGACGCGACTGCGCGGCGTCGTCGATCCTTGTCACTCGTTCTGGCTCCCGGCCGCCGCCGGGGACGCCGTGCCGGTCCGGGGCCGGACCGGCTGGGGTCCCGGGACGCGGTCCGGGGCGGCGGGACGCTCGGCCCCTCACCAGAATCCTGCCCTAGGCGCGGGTCTGGCCGGGACCCGGGGCCGCCCAACTTCCGCGGCTTTTTCTCTCGACGTCAAGCCACCTCCTAATTTATCTCGACATCGAGCTACTTGCATCCCGCCGCGCGGTTCGCCGCCGGGAACCCGCTGGCCGCTCCGTACGTCTTCGATATATCGTTGTCGTATCGCGAGAGATCATCGAGAGTTTGTGGAAGGCGGTGGAGAACATTGGGTGCCAGGTACGGGTCCGAGTGGCCGTGGGCGGCGTTGGCGGCGGCCAAGGTCGTGCCGAAGGCGGCCGTCGCGGCGGCGCACGCCGCGGCGTGGGGGCGCGGCGCCCACTGCGCCACGTGGACGCGCGGCGAGTTCCCCGGGTTCGGCTGGGTCTTCGGCGCGGGAGGCGGCCCGTGGGGGCCGGGCGCGCCGTGGGGCCGCGGCGGCTGGGGACGAGGCGCACCGTGGGCCAAGGGCCCCAAGGCGCGCAAGGGCAACGTGCGGGCGGCGATCCTGGCGCTGCTGGCCGAGGAGCCGCGCAACGGCTACCAGATCATCCAGGAGATCGCCGAACGCAGCGGCGGCGCCTGGCGGCCCAGCCCCGGCGCGGTGTACCCGGCGCTGCAGCAGCTGGTCGACGAGGGCCTGATCCGCGGTGACGAGGGCGAGGGCCGCCGCGTCTACCACCTGACCGACGAGGGCCGCGCCTACGTCGACGCGCACGCCGACGAGCTGCGCGAGCCGTGGGCGGCGATGACGCCCGACTTCGGCGAGGGCGTCCCCGAACTGTTCAAGCAGGCCGCGCAGACCGGGGCCGCGCTGATGCAGATCGTGCACTCGGGCTCGCCCGACCAGGTCGCCCGGGCGCGCGACGTCCTGGCCCAGGCGCGGCGCGACCTGTACCGGATCCTGGCCGAGGACGGCGACGACGGCGGCGACGACGGTGAGGAGTGACGGCGCCGTGCCCCGTACCGACTCCGACCGGCTGCGCATCGGCGACGCCGAACGGGACGCCGTCGCCAAGGCCCTGCACGACCACTTCGCGGCCGGGCGGCTGACCCGCGAGGAGCTCGACCAGCGGTTGGACGCGACGCTGGCCGCCAAGACGCGCGGCGACCTCGCCGCGGTCGTCCACGACCTCCCCGAGCCGACGGGCCTCCCCCGGCCGTCCGTGCCGGCGTTCGCGCCCATGCCGGGCTGGGCGCCGGGCTTCGCGCCGCATCCGGCGTTCGCCCATCGCCATCATCCGGCGTTCGCGCACCACCACACTTTGGTGCACGGCCACCGGCGCCGCCACGTCGTGTTCCCGGTGCTGCTGGCCGTCTTCACGGTGACGACGTTCACCCTGGGCGCGGGAGCGGGCCTGCTCGCGGTGCTGCACCTGGGCCTGCTGGTGTGGACGATGCGCGCCGTCGCGCTCACCGCGGCCCGGCGCCGCGCCCGCCGAGCCGACGAACCTTCCTGACCTCAGCGCCTCCAGAAGGCGTCCCCAGGAGGCGTCCCCAGGAGGCATGGACCGGAACCAACGGTCCATGCCTCCTTTCGCGAGTCTCAAGGACGAAGGGCGGCGGCCTTGGCGGCGAGCTCCCGGATGCGGTCCCAGTCGCCCCCGCGGACGGCGTCCTTCGGGGTGATCCAGCTCCCGCCGACGCACCCGACGTTCGGCAGCGCCAGGTAGCGGGACGCGTTGTCGGCGCTGATGCCGCCGGTGGGGCAGAACCGCACCTGCGGCAGCGGCCCGCCCAGCGACTTGAGGTAGGCGGGGCCGCCCGCGGACTCGGCCGGGAAGAACTTCATCGCGGTGACGCCGTGCTCCAGCAGCGCCATCGCCTCGGAGGCGGTGGACACCCCGGGCAGGAACGCCAGCCCGGTCGCGGCCATCGCCTCGCGCAGCCGGTCGGTGCAGCCGGGGCTGACCAGGAAGCGCGCCCCGGCCTCGGCGGCGCGCGCGGCGTCCTCGGGGCGCACGACGGTGCCCGCGCCGACGACGGCGTCCGGCACCTCGGCGGCGATCCGCTCGATCGCGGAGAGCGCGGCGGGCGTGCGCAGCGTGACCTCGATGGCGGGCAGGCCGCCCTCGACCAGCGCCCGCGCCAGCGGCACGGCGGCGTCGGCGTCGTCCAGCACCACCACCGGCACGACGGGGGCCAGGTCGAACAGTTCCTCGGTTCTCATACGGTCTCCAGGGTAGGGACGGCCGCCTGCTCGAGATGGGCGGCGGCGCCGAGCAGGGCCGGGTAGGGGTGGACGATGAGCGCGGTCGGGATCGCCCGCAGGTAGCCCTCGACGGGCGGTTTGGCCTCGAACCGGGCGCGGAAGTCGCTGGCCCGCAGCGTGTCGGCGATCCGCGGCAGGATGCCGCCGCCGAGGTAGACGCCGCCGCGCGCGCCCAGCGTGAGCGCCGCGTTCCCGGCGAACGAGCCGAGCAGCGCGCAGAACATGCCCACCGCGTCCGCGCACAGCGGGTCGTCGAGGTCGGCGACGATCTGCGCGGCGGTCCGCGGCTCGGGGGGCGTGCCGCGGACGGTCCCCAGCAGCCGGTGCAGGCGCGCCAGGCCGTCCCCGGACAGCAGCAGTTCGGCGCTTGCTGCGCCGCGCTCGGCCCGCAGCAGCCGCGCCACCTCGATCTCCTCGTCGGTGGCCGCGGGCACGTCGACGTGGCCGCCCTCCCCGGGGGCGGGGAGCCAGCGGCCGGACGCGGGGACGAGCCCGGCGACGCCGAGGCCCGTGCCGGGGCCGAGCACCGCCAGCGGGGCGGTGCCGTCCGGCGCGGGCGCCGCGTCCCCGCCCACGGGGCGCACGTCGTCCGCGCCGAGCGCCGGCAGCGACGCCGCCAGCGCCGCGAAGTCGTTGACGACCTCGACGAACGGCAGGCCGAGGCGTTCGCGGACGTCCCCCACGGTGCCCGGCTCCCAGGCGGCGTTGGTGAGGTGGTAGCGGCCGCCGCCGACCGGCCCCGCCACCGCCAGGCACGCGGCGGCGGGCCGCACGTCCTCCTCGGCCAGGTAGGCGGCCGCGGCCTCCCCCAGCCCGGTGAAGTCCCGGGTCGGCAGGACGCGCACCCTGGAAGGCGCGGCGCCCGGCGACTCGACGAGCGCGAACCGGGCGTTCGTGCCGCCCACGTCGCCGACCAGCCACGGCCCGCCGGTCACACGACCACCCCGGCGCCGCGCTCGGCCGGTCCGGCCGCCGCGCGGAAGGCGTCGAACAGCTCGCGGCCGGTGCCCGTCCACGCGCCCCGCTCGGCGGCGCCCCCGGCGGGCTCCCGGGCGGCGAGCTCCTCGTCGGACACCAGCGCCTCGAGCAGGCCCTTGTCGGCGTCCAGGCGGATGACGTCGCCGTCGCGCAGCCGGGCCAGCGGGCCGCCCGCCGCGGCCTCCGGCGACAGGTGGATCGCGGCGGGCACCGTCCCGGACGCGCCCGACATCCGGCCGTCGGTGACGAGCGCGACGCGGTGGCCGCGGTCCTGCAGCACCGACAGCGGCGGAGTGAGGCGGTGCAGCTCGGGCATGCCGTTGGCGCGCGGCCCCTGGTAGCGGACGACCACGACCACGTCGCGGTCCAGCTCCCCGGCGGCGAACGCCCGCTGCAGCTCCTCCTGCGAGCCGAACACCCGGGCGGGCGCCTCCACGGCGCGGTGCTCGGGCTTGACCGCCGAGACCTTGATGACGGCGCGGCCCAGGTTGCCGCTCACGGTGCGCAGCCCGCCCTGCGCGTCGAACGGCTCGTCCACCGGCCGCAGGACGGAGGTGTCGGCGGAGGCGTCCGGGCCCGGCTCCCAGACGAGCCCGTCCGGCGTCAGCTTCGGGGCGTCGCGGTAGGCGGCGAGCGTGTCGCCGGCGACCGTGCGGGCGTCCTCGTGCAGCAGCCCGGCGTCCAGCAGCTCGCCGATGAGGAACGCGGTGCCGCCCGCGGCGTGGAAGTGGTTCACGTCGGCGGCGCCGTTGGGGTACAGGCGGGTGAGCAGTGGCGTGACGGCGGACAGCTCGTCGAAGTCGTCCCAGGTCAGCTCGATCCCCGCGGCCGCGGCCATCGCCACCAGGTGCAGGGTGTGGTTGGTGGACCCGCCGGTGGCCAGCAGCGCCACGACGCCGTTGACGAACGCGCGCTCGTCCAGCATCTCCCCGATGGGCGTGTAGGCGTCGTCGCCCTTGAACGCCGTCAGCTCCAGGACGCGGCGCGCCGCCGCGTCGGTGAGGGCGTCGCGCAGGTCGGTGCCGGGCGGCACGAAGCTGGCGCCCGGCAGGTGCAGCCCCATCGCCTCCATCAGCAGCTGGTTGGAGTTGGCGGTGCCGTAGAACGTGCAGGTGCCGGGCGAGTGGTAGGACTTGGCCTCGGCCTCCAGCAGCTCGTCGCGGCCGATCTCGCCCGCCGCGTACCGCTTGCGCACCTTGGCCTTCTCGGCGTTGGGCAGCCCGGACGGCATCGGCCCGGCCGGCACCAGGATGACCGGCAGGTGCCCGAACGACAGCGCCCCGATGACCAGCCCGGGGACGATCTTGTCGCAGGTGCCGAGCAGCAGCGCCCCGTCGAACATGTCGTGCGACAGCGCCACGGCGGTGGCCATGGCGACCACGTCCCGGCTGAACAGCGACAGCTCCATGCCGGCGCGCCCCTGCGTGATGCCGTCGCACATGGCGGGCACGCCCCCCGCGAACTGGGCGGTGCCGCCCGCCTCGGCGACCGCCGCCTTGATCCGGTCGGGGTAGTCCTTGAGCGGCTGGTGCGCCGACAGCATGTCGTTGTAGGCCGACACGATCGCGATGTTGGGGGCGGCGTCGCCGCGCAGCCGCAGCTTCTCCAGCGGACCGCAGGCGGCGAAGCCGTGCGCCAGGTTGGCGCAGCCGAGCGCGGTGCGCGCCGGGCCGGCGGCGCGGGCCTCGGCGATGCGGCGCAGGTACGCGGCGCGCCGTTCGGCGCTGCGTTCGGCGATCCGCCGGGTGACGCGCGCCACGACGGGATGCGGCGTGGTGCTCATAGAACGCTCCAGAACCGGGAAGAACGATCGCTTCGCAACCTATCGCGCTAAGGAAAACTAAGACAACAGACTTACGCAGGTTGCATGACAAAAGTCCCCGACTTCAGCCCTGTGGACATCCGCAAGGCACTCGTGCTTCACTGGCGGAATGCGTAGAAGTCCCTCCACCTGCGGAGAGGTGCTCCGCCTGGTCCGGGAGGAGGGCGTGGACACCCGCGCCGAGCTGGGACGGCTCACCGGCCTGTCGCGGCCCGCCGTGGCGGCGCGGGTCAACGAGCTGATCGCGCACGGCCTGCTGGTCGAGCGGACCGACGGCGCGTCCACCGGCGGGCGCCCTCCGGCGCGGCTGGAGTTCAACGCCGCGGGCGGCGCGGTGCTGGTCGCCAACCTCGGCCGGTCCCGCGGCCAGGCGGCCGTGTGCGACCTGGCCGCCTCGATCATCGTCCAGGCCGACGTGGAGCTGCCCGCCGACCTGTCCCCCGGCGCCGTGGTGCCCGGCCTGCTGGACCGCTGGACGGAGCTGCTGGCCAAGGCGGACCTGTCCCCCGCGTCGGTGCGCGGCGCGGGCCTGGCCGTCCCCGATCCGGTCGGGCTGACCCCCGACGCCTGGGACCGCGCGGAGGTCGGCTCGCTGGTCGCCGAACGGTTCGACGTGCCCGTCCTGCTCGACAACGACGTCAACGCCGCCGCGCTCGGCGAGCACCGCACCCGCTTCGCCGACCTGGCCGACCTGCTGTTCGTGAAGGTGTCCACCGGCATCGGCGGCGGACTGATCATGGGCGGCCGCATCCAGCGGGGCGCGCACGGCGCGGCCGGGGAGATCGGGCACGTGCCCGTCCCCGACGCCGAGGAGATCCCCTGCCGCTGCGGCAACCTCGGCTGCCTGGAGGCCATCGCGGGCGGCGCCGCCCTGCTCGCCCGCTCCGGTGCGCGCGACCTGGGCGAGCTGTCTGAACGCGCCCGCGCGGGCGACCCCGCCACCGTCGCCATGGTCCGCGACGCGGGCCGCCGCCTCGGCGAGGTGATCGCCGCCGCGGTGAACCTGCTCAACCCGGCCGTGGTCGTCCTCGGCGGCGACCTCACCGGCGCCTACGAGCCGCTCATCGCGGGCGTCCGCGAGGTCGTCTACCGGCGCGGCACCGCCCTGGCCACCGGCCGGCTGCGCATCGAGCCCAGCCGCCTGGGCGACGCGGCGGGCCTCATCGGCTGCGCCGTCATGACCCTCGACCACCTCCTGGCCCCCGAGGCGGTGGACGCAGCCCTCGCCTCGCAGTCCGGCTGACCCCTCCGGCCGCGGCGGTCACAGGAAAGGGACATGCCTGGGCGGCATGCCCCTGTGTCCTCCCGGTCGTTCACTCACCTGCGGCAGCCGCGGCGGAACCCGGAGTCGTACCCGTCGGTCCAGCCGCGGGTGTAGCAGTCGATCGAGTACCGCGAGTAGCGCTGGAGCCTCCGGCAGTCCCTGCGGCCGTCCCGGTAGCCCTGCCGGTACCCGTCCCGGTATCCCCGCTGGTAGCGAGCGCGTTCGCGCCATCCGCGACACCGCTGCGCCTTCGTCGCCGTGACCGACGCGGCGGCGCTCACGGACGTGGACTTCGCACAGGCCGCGGCGGCGCTCTCTGTGTGGGCCACCCCCGCGGGCCCGATGGCGAGAGCGGTGAACAGCACCGGCGTGAGCACCTTCAGACGTCGCTTGCCGGACATGGTCCGTACCCCCTCTGTGACGCGAGACCTGATCGGAACACCCATTAAGCGTCCACCAGAAAGTGGCCGATAAGCAGACAAAGACCATCAAAACCGAACAAACATCGGCCCAAGCGAAGCAGCCAGCAGATGAACGGAAATTTCCGGTAGACGCCGCACCATCCCTGATCTACGAATGGCTCGGCGGGTCATCGCGGCGGCACACCGGGGTGCACGGTCATCGGACGAAGGCGGCCCAACGCCGCCCCCGTAAAGCGGCCTGCGTGGGGACGGGAAGCAGCAGACCACGATCTCCATGACGACAAGGGCGTTCTCCAGCGGGACCGCACAGCGTCTCCGCAGGTGACCAGCCGGACACTGCCCGATGACCACGCGACGTGCGCACATCAGCCCGAGTCAACACGTTGCGCCCGCCGGAGACGCAAGCACAAGCGGCACGTCGATGCGTGCGGCGGACAATCCGGCATCAGCCCCGCGACACTTTTCCGAGTCATTGAAAGACCTCAGAAGAATGGCTGCACGTCCCACGCATGACATCCGCTTCGTAGATCAACCCTTGCGGAGTCCACTCGGCGACTTGGTGAACTTGCGAAAGAGTCTCCGCTACCTAGCGGGCACCGGATCGCCCAGGCATGGCGGTCGTCAGCATCGGCAGGCGGTCCCTTCCGGCGCGACATCGGCGGCTTGCTCGGCTGGAAGATCGAACACCGCGGCGTCTCGGCCGTTTGGCTCTCCTGTCCGCGCCGACCGCCGGGCGACGCGTCCCTGGTCTGCTCCCACCGGCCGTCTGACCGCCGCCCGGCCCGGGACACCCGGCGCACCGGCAGACTCGCCGCACTGGAAGGGACGGCCCACGTGGGGCTCACGGCCCGAGGCGGCAAGCCGCCACACCGTTTCAGGGCTCGAGCAGCCACAGGTCGGGGCCAAGTCGCCGGAGCCGTGCTCGACGCGACCTACATCTGGGCAACGTGCGCTCGACCAGTCGCCAGGCCGCCGCACACGACCCCGGTTCGGCGTTCGTCGGGGCGGTCCGGCTCGCCGGGACGATCGAGCGGCGGCTCGGCATCGCCGAGGAGAAGGCCTGCGTTTGGAAGGCGGCCGACATCGGGGGCGGCCATGGCAGACGGATACGCGGATCCGGCGTCGCCCCTGCCGAGGCGTGTCGACGCCTTGCTCACGCTGCTGAAGGATCTGTTTCGACACCGGGCCGTCCGGGCCGCCGATGGAACGCGTCTCCCTGGTCGACCTGCTGGACCGGCTGCCGGCCGGCGGGGGCGTCCTCACCGGCGACCTGGTGATGTGCGTCGCCGAGGTCGACCTGGTCGAGGTGTCCCTGCGCGCTTTGATCAACGCCGTCCTCGACGGCGTCGGCCCCGCCGCCCATCTGAGCAAGCCCGAGTTCGCCGGTGCGTTGATCTCGCGGCGCCTGCCGGCCCCTTCGGTGGATATCGGTGCCGCCGTGGCGGCGTTGCCGCACTCGTGCTGTCCATGCGCGCCGACGTGCGTTTCGCCGTGACCGTCAGCGGGCGAGGCGGGTGCGGACGAGCAGGTCGTGCAAAGGCGCAGACGCGCTGGGCTTAGCGGGCAGGGAGGAACGGCCGCGCTCGTTCTTCAGGCGACGAGCGAGGCTGCCCGCGTCGTCGCCCCGTACGTTCGTGAGGCGGTTCCGACGCCTTGATCACGCTGCTGAAACGGTATCGAGCCCGCCGCACACTGGAGCAAGCCAAAGATCGCCGGTGCGCTGATCTCACGGGGACTGCCGCCCCTGCCGGTGGATACGAGTGCCCTCCGTGGCGGCGTTGCCGTACTCGGGCTGCCGCGCGTTTCGCCGTGACCGTCAGCGGGCGAGGCGGGTGCGGACGAGCAGGTCGTGCAAAGGCGCAGACGCGCTGGGCTTAGCGGGCAGGGAGGAACGGTCGCGTTCCTCCTCCAGGCGTCGGGTGAGGGCTGCGACGTCGTCGGCCAGGCGTTCGCGCGCGGGGGCGTCGGTGGGAAGGGTGCCGTGTTCGGCGGCGCGCTTGGCGGCGATCAGGTCGCGGAGGTACGCGGGGCCGTACTCGGGTGCGAGCTCGTTCAGGTCCGCGACGACCGTGCCGGTGCGCATCAGGTGGATCCCGGTGAGCAGGACGCGGAAGGTGTAGAGCAGCGGCTTGAGGCGGCCCGTCTTCTCGAAGAGCTTCCACTGGTTGCGGGCGAAGCCCAGGTAGTGGTGGGCGTGGGCCGACGTGACGAGGTCGGGGACGAGGGCGACAAGCTCTTCGTGGACGGAGGACGAGGCCACCACCAGGGGCGAGGCGACCTGCTCCAGGACGTAGCCGTTGCGCTGCAACAGCATGCGGCAGAACTTGGCGAGGTCGTGGGTGACGAGGTCGGCCTCCACCCCGTTCTGGTTCCACGTCCAGGTGACGGTCTCCTTCCCCGTCTGCAGGCCGACGACCTCGGTGAGCGGCAGCAGATGGACGCCGCGCAGGTCGATGTCGGAGTCGGCGGACGGGAAACCGTACAGGTGGGCGCCGCTGACCGTGACGAAGGCACGCGGGTACGGGTGGCCCTGTTCCAGGTGCTCGGTCAGGCCGTCGGGAAGCTCCATTCCACTCCTCTGCGTCGCACGGAGATCAGCCACTCCTCCACGCGGGCGCGGTCGGGTTCGGGGGGCAGCGGGCTGGCGGCCAGGGCCTTGCCCATGGCGGCGGTCAGGTCGGCCCGCCACCTGTCGATCCCGTCCCACGGCATCTCGCCGCGGCGGACGGCGAGCAGCGCGTCGCGGTGCTCGCCGACGTCGACGAGCGGCTCGCCGTACCGGACGAGATGAGTCCCGCTGAGCATCAGGCGGAGCATGTGCATCACGTGCTTCCAGCGCGGCTCGCCCCGGTTGCGCAGGTCGCCCTCGAGCTTGCGGAACTGGCTGTCGGCGTACCGCATGAACGTGCGATGCGCCCGCAGGGACAGGAACGCGTCGCGCAGGCCGCGCAGCTCTTCGCCGGCGGGGGTGATGCGCTCGACGAGCGGAGACCACAGGCATTCCAGGACGGTCGGGTTGGCGTCCAACGCCAAGGTGCAGAACCGCTCGGCCTCCCAGGAGAACCGCTCGGGTTCGGGGCCGTCCACGTGCGTGGGCGGCTTGTCGAAGCGCCAGAACAGCGGGGTCGGCGCCACGAAGACGCCGCGCCGGTCCACGTCGCTGCCGTCGACCGCCAGCCCGTACGCGCGCGACCCTACGACCACCGACAGGATCGTGTGGTCGCGCACCAGCCGCACACCGAGATCGTCCACAGGATGAGCGTGGTCGATGGCGGCAGGCGGTGCCAAACCATTTCCACGTCTGCGGTCGAGCGCGGCGCGCGGCCTGATCTTGGACGACGACACGGCCGACTGCGAGCGAACGGCCACGCTGGCGCGCGCCGGACCGACGGGGCCCAGGCTGAACCTGCGGCGTGCCGCCGAGTGGTCCAGGTCTCGGCTACGACAGCCAAACGCTGAGCGGGCCGGTGCCGGCAGCCGCCGCGTTGCGGCAGCACGCTCCGCAGTTCTTCACCTCCTGCGGGATCATCGTCCGACGCGTGCCGGCCGACAACGGCTCGTGCCACCGCTTGCGGCTGTGGCCCGCCCTCTGGCCGTGGCGGAAATGGCGCACAAGCGCAGCCGCCGGTCCGGCCGCAGCCCCATGGCAAGGTCGAGCGCTACCACCGCCCCCTGCTGGACACATGGAGCTACGCCCCGCCGAGCGAACGCCGCGCCGCGCTTGCGCCCTGGCCGCACATCAAACCGCCATCATCGCGCCTCGGGAGTCGCGGCGTTCCGGTGGTGAAGGCGAAACGCCGCGGACAAGTCCCGGCCATGCCAGGCGAGCCTGGCGTTCACGTGAATCCCGGCTCGCTCATCTTGTGGACGATGACCGCCTCAGATGCCCACGACATGACCGCTGCGCGTGTGCGCTGACCAGAGACTGGTGGGTCGGGCGGCGGAATCGCCCTCAGCGTCCGTTCACTCCGAGGGTGTTCGGCCGCGTCCGGGGAGTCGCGGCGTTCCGGTGGTGTGGGCGGAACGCCGCGGCTCCTGGTGGGTCAGTCGAGTTTGGCGCCCACGTGGATGGCCAGGGCGCTCATCTTGGGGACGTTGGCGGCGAAGGTGCCGTCGGAGGCGACGGTGATGACGTGCGACGGGTCGCAGGACTTGGTCGCCGGGTCGTAGTTCCCGCTGATGACGTTGCAGTAGCGGCCGGGGGCCATGCGGGTGCGGTAGGTGCGGTTCCAGTCGGTGGACTCGTCGCGGTTGATGACGACGTAACCGCGGTCGCCGCGGCTGAAAGCGATCTTGTTGCCGGGTCCGCCCTCGGTGTAGTCGGTGTACCAGTCCTGCTCGGGCGCGTCGGGGGCCTTGTTGACCGGGGTGTCGCCGACCGCGTTGCGGAAGCCGACCATGGCGGCGATCTCCGGGAAGCGGTGCTCGCAGATCCACTGGACGCCGTCGCAGGTGACGTCCTTGGTGGTGCCGTCGCTCTCGCGGGGCGGGCTGGTGTCGCGCTGGGTGAACCCGAAGCTGGACATCACCACGGGCGTGCCGTAGTCCCAGCCGAGCAGGAACACGTTGGCCAGGCGGTAGACGGCGCCGTTCTTGTAGGTGAGGATGCGGCGTCCGGACAGGGCGTCGCGCTGGCTGTCGTGGTTGTCGACCATGACGACGGCCTTGTCGCTCGACTCCATGTCGTCGCCCCAGTTGACGGGGAACGCGTGCAGTTGGTGCAGCCGGTTGTCGGGGTCGGAGGTCGTCCAGAACTTCATGGACACGAAGTTCATGGCCTGCATCTCCGTGACGTCGCCGTTGTTCCGGTACTCGGACGGCCTGACCGCCTCGCCGGCGCCGTAGAGGACCTCCTGGAAGACGTACGGGTCGCGGGTGCCGGTGCTGGGGAAGTTCGGGTCCGCGGCGATCTGCCTGCGCATCTCGCCGAGGATGGCGGCGATGTCGGAGGCGGGGATGTGCTTGGCCGCGTCGATGCGGAAGCCGTCGACGCCCAGGGACGCGAGGTCCTTCAGGTAGCCGCCGAGGGTGGGGCGGACGTATCCGGCGTCCTCCGTCTTGAGGTCGGCCAGGCCCGAGAGTTCGCAGTTCTGCACCTCCCAGCGGTCCTGGTAATTGGCGATGTCGCGGCGGCAGGTGTGGAAGTCGGCGTCGGAGAACGTGCCCGGGTAGGTGTACTTGCCGGTGAAGCGCGTCCCGGCGCTGCCGACGCCGCTTGAGGAGTTGGTGGCGTGGTTGATGACCGCGTCCGCGTACACCTTGACGCCGCTGGCGTGGCAGCGGGCGATCATGTCGCGGAAGGCGTTGACGTCGCCGCGCCGGGTGGTGAGCTTGCCGAAGTCGCCCTTGGGGTAGCTGACCGGCTGGTAGTCCTGCCACCAGGGGTAGCCGCCCTGGCCGGCGTTCGGCAGGACGATGTGCTCCTGCGGCGGGGAGATCTGCACGGCGCCGTAGCCCTTGGGGCCGAGGACGTTCTCGCATTCCTTGGCGACGTCGCTCCACTTCCATTGGAAGAGGTGGACGATGACCTTCCGGTCGCCGGACGGGGCTGCGACGGCGGGGGCGGTCACGGCCGGGACGAGCGCCGCCGGGAGGGCGAGCGCGGCGAGCAGGGCTGTGCGGGGTGTTCGCATCACGTGCCTCCTGGGAGTGGGTGGCGGGGTCCCCCGATGAGGCTGTCGTCAGGACTCGACGAAGACCGCGGTGGTGCGGGCGGGGACGTGCAGGGTGCCCGTGCGGGGGTCGAACGAGGAGCGGCGCACGACGGGGTCGGCGGACGCCGCCTGGACGGGGTGCAGCGTCACCGCTGCGCCCTTCAACGCGGGCACGGTCTGCGTCTGCGCGCTGGGGGTGGCGTTGAAGACGACGGTGATGGACTTCCAGCGCGGGTCGAGGCCGCGGCCGTCGAGCCGCATGGTGATGACGCCGGGCGTCTCGCCGGGGCCGCTGAGCGGGAACGTCAGCCGCCGCTGCACCTCGTCGGCGGTGGGCAGGGAGAACAGCGGCGAGGAGTCCTTGATGCGCAGCAGTTCGCCGGTGCGGGCGCGGGCGGCGTCGATGTCGGCGCAGGACGGCCGCAGGGACGGGTCGGCCAGCAGCGGCCGGGCGTACGGCCATTTGTCCTGGTTGTCGGCCGCGGGCGGCAGCCCGGCGCCGAAGCCGTTGCCGTCCCGGCAGTCCCACAGGAGCCGGTTGAACCAGTCCCCCGAGTCGTAGGAGTTGCGGTCGAGGGACTTGGACCGCAGCCGCTCCGTCCCGGCGTGCACGAACGGCACGCCCTGGCTCAGCAGCGCCGTCGACAGCGACAGGACGTGCATGCGCACGCGGTCGGCCATCGGCGTGGACGGCGGCAGCTTGTAGGCGAGCGCGTCGTACAGCGTCTCGTTGTCGTGGGCGTCCACGTACGTGACGGCCTCGCGCGGGGCGGCCGTGTAGCCGGCCGGCGCGCCGTTGTAGTCGATCTGCGCGCCGGTGACGGAGCGTCCGTCGGACGCGGTGAACCGGTAGTCGCGCAGGTTGCCGGTGAGCCCCACCTTGATCTGGTCGGCGGCGTGCAGCAGGCGGGCGCGCTGCTCGGCGTCCGTGCCGTTGGCGGGCGAGCCGTTGGGCGCCGTCCACAGGCCGGAGCCGAAGCCCTGCCTGCGCGGGTCGGCGTCGAACGGGCCGCCGCCGCGCACGGCGTCGCGGAGCCGGTCGTTGAACGTGCCGATGCCGGTGCCCGCCAGGTTGGCCTGCGTGGCCTGCTCGAAGCGGGCGCCGCCCGCGACCTCGCCGAAGTCCCAGCCTTCTCCGTACAGGATGATGGAGCGGCCGTCCACGCCGTCGCGCTTCAGGGTGAGCCGGTCGAGGGCCTGCCGGACGCGCAGCATGCCGGCCTTCGGGTGGTGGCCCATGAGGTCGAACCGGAAGCCGTCGACCTTGTAGTGGCGGGCCCAGGTGACGACCGAGTCGACGATGAGCTTGTCCATCATCGTGTGCTCGGGCGCGGTGTTGGCGCAGCAGGTCGAGTCGGCGACGCGGCCGTCCTCCAGGAGCCGGTGGTAGTAGCCCGGCACGATGCGGTCGAGGACGGAGCGGGGGTCCTGCCCGGCCGCGTGGGTGTGGTTGTAGACGACGTCCATGACCACGCGCAGCCCGGAGCGGTTGAGCCCGGCGACCATCTCGCGGAACTCCTTGGTCCGGGCGGGGTCGTCGGGGTCGGTCGCGTACGACCCTTCGGGGGCGGTGTAGTGCAGCGGGTCGTACCCCCAGTTGAACGCGTCGGTGTCGCGGACCTCCGCGATGCACTTCTGCTGCTCGTCGGAGTCGGGCGGCAGCGCGGCCGGGTCGCAGGCGGGGACGCGCTGGTCGGCGCGGCGTTCCGGGACGGTGGCGAAGTCGAACACCGGCAGCAGGTGGACGTGCGTCACGCCGTCGTCCGCGAGGGCGCGCAGCGCGCGCATGCCCGCGGAGTTCCGCACCGTGAAGGCGCGGTAGGTGCCGCGCAGCCGTTCGGGGACGGTGCGGTCGGACGCGGAGAAGTCGCGGACGTGCAGCTCGTAGACGGTCGGGCGGCGGGGCGGCGCCGGCTTGCGCAGCGTCTTCCACCCGGCGGGGGCGAGCCTGGGGTCGTCCAGGTCGATCAGCAGGCTGCGGCGGGAGTCGGCGGTCAGGCCGAGGCTGTAGGGGTCGGTGACCGTGTTCGTGACGACGCGGCCTACGGACGGCGCGAACACCGTCACCACGAAGGCGTACCGGCGTCCCTTCCACGCCGGCGTCCCGGTCACCGACCACACGCCGGTGGCGTCGTCGCGGCGCATCGCGATCGTCCGGCCGTCGAGGTCGAGCGCGACGCGGATCGCGGTGGGCGCCCACACCGACAGCGTGGGCGTGCCGTGGCGCCACACCGGCCCGAGCTCGGCCCGGGACGCGGCCCGCCCGTACACGTCGTCGAGCACGCCGGGGATCTGGACGCCGGTGGCGTTCAGCAGCCGCCCGCCGCCGTCGCGTTCGACCGCCACGACCTGGCCGCGCAGCACGGCTTTCACGTCGCGGACGTTGACGCGGAACGCGTCGTACGAGGCGAGGTGCGGCCACCTCGCCCGCTGCTCGGCGGTCAGCCCGCCCGGGACGCGCCGCAGGGGGACGACGTGGCGGTCGCCGACGAGCTCGCCGTTCTCGACCCGCAGGTCGCCGGACGGCGAGTACACCAGCTCGTGCCGCCGCCCTTCCGGGGCCTTCCACGCGAGCGTCCCGCGGTCGATCCAGTGGGCACGCGCACGCGACAGGTCGACGTCCGCAGCGGCCGGTCCCGGCATGGCCACGGCTCCCGCCGCCAGGGTCAGGACGGCCACCGCCGCCCGCGCCGCCCGTCTCGCGCCGCCCGACTTCCGTCGGAAGCGCGCCCCGCACGCGGCTACGTGATTCCGCGCGCGGCCTGGCAGGGCGCGCACCCATCGCGGGGCGCGCGTGGTCACGGGGCGCGGGTCACCTGAGGTGAGCGTCGTCCGGAGCATGGCGGGTCACCGCCCGCCGACGGTGGCGCGGGTCACGGTGGAGGCGGTGCGGCCGGCGGAGTCGCGGACCACCGCCTTGTAGACGACCGGTGTTCCGGCGGGGACGCCGGTGAGGTCGTGGAAGACGCGGAACGGGCGGGCGTCGTCGGTGCCGAGCACCCGCCACGGGCCGCGGCCGACCTTCGCGGCGAAGGTCACCTGGTCGAAGCCGTCGCCGGGGACGCGGGCGGCGATCTCGGCGCGGCCGGTGAGCGACGCGGGGAGCGTCAGGGAGATCGCGGGGCGGGCGGTCGGGGCGGCCAGGCGGCCGGAGGCGCGGTAGACGACGGCCGAGCGGGCGGGGACGGTGACGGTCAGCCGCTTGTCGGCGCCGCTGCGCACCGCGGCCCCGCGCTTGGGGTAGATGGACGTGAACGCCATGCGCGCCGAGTACGTCGGGATGGACACCCGCTGCGGCGCGTCGCCGTTGTTCAGCGCCACGACGTACTCGACCTGGTCGCGGGCGTCGATGCGGGAGAACGCGTAAACGCCGCCCTGGACGAGCCGTTCGATCTGGGCGCCGTCGCGCAGCGCGGGGTGCCGGGCGGTCAGGTCGGCGAGCGCCCGGATGCCCCGGTACAGCGGGTGCCGGGTGTCGTAGTTGTCCTGGGCGTGCGTGGCGTCGGTGCCGATCAGGTCGTCGGTCAGGTACTGCGCCGCCTTGGCCGCGAACATGGGGGCGCGGGCCGCCTTGTCGCCGCCCTGGCCGGTGAAGCCCTGCTCGTCGCCGTAGTAGACGATCGGCTGGCCGCGGGTGAGGAACATCAGCTCGTGCGCGAACAGGTCGCGCCGCAGCAGCTCGTCGTCCGACGCGCCCGGGTTGTCCTGCTTGAGGAAGTGGCCGATGCGGCCCATGTCGTGGTTGCCGAGGAAGGTCGGCAGCGAGTAGGCGTTGGAGTCGGCGTCGGTGTAGAGGTCGTCGGCGCGGTAGAGGCGGCTGAGCACGTCCGCGCCGGCCCCCTGGGAGGCGTACGCGCGGGCGGCGGCCTGGAACGGGAAGTCCAGCACCGCGTCCATGCGGCCGGCGGTGGAGTAGCGGGAGATGAACGACGGGTCCTCGCTGTAGGCCTCGCCGAACATGAAGAAGTGCTTGGTGCCGACGCGGTGGGCGTGGACGCGCACCTCGGGCGCGAAGCGCTGCCAGAACTCCATGTTGACGTGCTTGGCGGTGTCGATGCGGAACCCGTCGACGCCGGCGTCGCGCACCCACGTCCGGTAGATGTCGATCATGCCGCGGACGACCTCGGGGCGTTCGGTCCACAGGTCGTCCAGGCCGACGAAGTCGCCGTACTCGTTGCTCTCGCCCTCCCAGGTGGAGTCGCCGCGGTTGTGGTACATGCGCACGTCGTTGAGCCAGTCCGGCTTCTTGGTGACGCCCTTCACCGGCACCGGCGTGTAGGGGAACGAGCCCGGGCCGATCTCGGGGAACGGGCGGTCGCCGCGCGCGTAGTCGCGGTCGTCGAAGGGGCGTCCGGAGGCGTCGCGGTACGGGTACTCGGCCTTTGACCTGTAGGTGTACTGCTTCTCGGCGTAGTCGATGCCGTCGGCGGTGTGGTTGGTGATGATGTCGAAGAAGACCTTCATCCCGCGCTTGTGCGCCTCCCGCACCAGCCGCTTCATGTCCGCGTTGGTGCCCAGGTGCGGGTCGATGCGGGTGAAGTCGGTGATCCAGTAGCCGTGGTAGCCGGCCGAGGCGGCGTCGCCCTCGCCCTGGACGGGCCGGTTCGTGAACGCCGGGGTGATCCAGACGGCGGTGGCGCCCAAACCCTTGATGTAGTCGAGCTTGGAGATGAGGCCGGCGAGGTCGCCGCCGTGGTAGAAGCCGATGTCGGTCGGGTCGTAACCGGTGGTGAGGCGGTCGCCGGTCAGGCCGCCGGTGTCGTTGCTGCGGTCGCCGTTGGCGAACCGGTCGGTCATGACGAAGTAGAACCGTTCGCGGCTGAGGGCGGGCCGCACGGAGGTGCGGGCGAGCAGCCGGTCGGCGGGGGCGTCGGCCGCGGACGCGGACGGGGCGAGGGCGGGAACGAGGGAGGACGCGACGACGGCGGCGGTGACGGCGGCCGTGCCCCGCCGGACGGCGGTGCGGCGTCGGGACGAGCGGACCACGAGGGCCTCCGGTGCGGGTGACGCTGTTGGGGTGGTTTGCCGGGAAAGTACAAAGTCACCCGACGGGCATGCAAGACTTGCGCAAGAACTTGCAACGCCCGACCCGTGCGCGCCCGCAGGGGCTGAGATGCCTCACACCAGGGAGAATCGGCAGGCCCAGCGCGCCGCTGAGCCGTCCGCACCGCCGAATCTTGCAGAAGGTTTCTGCAAGGCCTTTACCGATCTGAAAGCCGTTGCTAGCGTCCGACAGCGAGGAGCCCCTCGTCCGTGCCCAGGGCCGGACGGCACGGCGGGCCGCCCGCGCGGCCCCGAGCCGAGGAGGTACATGCGGCGCACACCCATGTTCGGCACGCCGACCGGAGTCGCGCCGCCCCTGCCCGCGTGCGCCCCACCCTCCGCCGGGCCCGGGCAGCCGACCATCCCGCAGTGCTGCATCACGGCCGTACGCGGGGAAACCAAGACAGCTGTGCCGCCCGCCGCTCGGCGCAAGCACGTCGGGGCGCGACCGACCGCGGTTTCCACGCAGTCCCGCGCGCACGTACCGGCACGCCCGCTCAAAGCGCACGCACACCGATGAGGACGTCGATGACGCAGCACATCGCCGACGCCGCTCCCGCCGCCGGCCATTCGGACTCCCCCGCCGGCTGGTGGCGCGACGCGGTCATCTACCAGGTGTACGTCCGCAGCTTCGCCGACGGGAACGGAGACGGCGTCGGGGACCTGCCCGGGATCCGCGCCCGGCTGCCGTACCTGGCCGAGCTCGGCGTGGACGCGCTGTGGATGAACCCGTTCTACACCTCCCCGATGGCGGACTTCGGCTACGACGTCGCCGACCACCGCGACGTCGACCCGGTCTTCGGCACGCTCGACGACGCCCGGGCCCTGATCGACGAGGCGCACGGGCTGGGGCTGCGCGTCATCGTGGACCTCGTCGTGAACCACACCTCCGACCGGCATCCCTGGTTCCGGGAGGCCCTGGCCGCGCCGCCCGGCAGTCCCGCCCGCGCCCGCTACGTCTTCCGCGACGGGCGCGGCGAGCACGGCGAGCTGCCGCCCAACGACTGGGAGTCGGTGTTCGGCGGCCCGGCCTGGACCCGCGTCCCCGACGGCCAGTGGTACCTGCACCTGTTCGCGCCCGAGCAGCCCGACCTGAACTGGGAGAACCCCGAGGTCCGCGAGGAGTTGGCGGACGTGCTGCGGTTCTGGCTGGACATGGGGGTGGACGGCGTCCGCGTGGACGTGGCGCACGGCATGGTCAAGGCGCCCGGCCTGCCCGACGTCGGCCGCACCCCCCAGGCGGCGATGCTCGGCCGCGAGGCCCTGCCGTACTTCGACCAGGACGGCGTCCACGAGATCCACCGCTTCTTCCGCCGCATCCTGGACGCCTACGACGGCGAGCGCATCGCCGTGGCCGAGGCGTGGGCCCCGACGCAGGAGCGGCTGGCCCTGTACGTGCGGCCCGACGAGGCGCACCAGGCGTTCAACTTCCACTACCTGTCCGCCCCATGGGAGGCCCGCGCCCAGCGGCAGGTCATCGAGGAGTCGCTGCGCACGAGCGGCATGGTCGGCGCCCCCGCCACCTGGGTGCTGTCCAACCACGACGTCGCACGGCACGTCACCCGCTTCGGCGGCGGCGAGCTCGGCCTGCGGCGGGCCCGAGCGGCGGCGCTGCTGATGCTGGCGCTGCCCGGCTCGGCCTACATCTACCAGGGCGAGGAGCTGGGCCTGCCCGAGGTGCTGGACCTGCCCGAAGAGTCCCTGCAGGACCCGCAGCGCTTCCGCGACCCCGAGGCGGGACGCGACGGCTGCCGGGTGCCGCTGCCGTGGTCCGGCGACGAGCCGCCGTTCGGCTTCGGGACGGGCGGCAGCTGGCTGCCCGTCCCGCCCGCGTGGAAAGGGCTGACCGTCGAGCGCCAGTCCGCCGACCCCGACTCGATGCTGGCGCTCTACCGGACCGCCCTGCGGATCCGCCGCGCGCACCCCGCGCTCGGCGACGGCGCCCTACGGTGGCTCGTCGGCCCGCCCGGCGCCCTCGTGTTCTCCCGGGACCCCGCCGACCCGGCCGCGCCCCGCCTGACCTGCGCGGTCAACATGGGCGGGCGGACCGTGCGCGTCCCCGCCCACGGGCGGCCGCTGCTGGCGAGCGGCCCGATCGGCGCGGACGGCGACTGCGTCGTCCTGCCGCCGGACACCGCCGTGTGGTGCGAGGCCGAACCGACGGGCGGCGGAGCCGGACATGGCGGGTAAGTTGTGGCCATGACGATGCGCCTGGCCGACATCGCCGCCCACGCGGGCGTGAGCGAGGCCACCGTGAGCCGCGTGCTCAACGGCCGGCCGGGCGTGGCCGCGGCCACCCGCCAGGCGGTGCTGACCGCGCTGGACGTGCTCGGCTACGAGCGCCCGCCGCGGCTGCGCCAGCAGCGCACCGGCCTGATCGGGCTGATCGTGCCGGAGCTGACCAACCCCATCTTCCCGGCGTTCGCCCAGGTCATCGAGAACGCCCTGGTGCTGTCGGGGTACACGGCGGTGCTGTGCGCGATGACGCCGGGCGGCATCCGCGAGGACGACTACACCGCCCTGCTGCTGGAACGCGGGGTGTCGGGGATCATCTTCGTCAACGGCGAGCACGCCGACTCGCGCTCCGACCGCACCCGCTACCTGCGGCTCATCGAGCGCGGGCTGCCGATCGTGCTGGTCAACGGGTACCGGGACGACATCGAGGCGCCGTTCATCTCCAACGACGACGTGACGTCCCTGGAGATGGCCGTGGCGCACCTGGCGTCCCTCGGCCACCGGCGCATCGGCCTGGCGGTCGGGCAGGACCGGTTCGTCCCCTCGATCCGCAAGACCGAGGGGTTCCGCCGCGGCATGGCCGAGCACCTGGGGGTCGCCGACGTCGACGACCTGATCGTCAACACGCTGTTCACGGTGGAGGGCGGGCAGGCCGCCGCGCAGCGGCTGCTGGACCTGGGGTGCACCGCCATCTGCTGCGGCAGCGACATCATCGCGATCGGCGCGATCCGCGGGGTGCGCGGCCGGGGCCTGCGGGTGCCCGAGGACGTGTCGGTGGTGGGCTTCGACGACTCGCCGCTCACCCCGTACCTGGACCCGCCGCTGACGACCATCCGCCAGCCCGTCCGGGAGATGGGGCTGGCGGCGGTGAGCACGCTGCTGGAGGAGATCGGCGGCAGCCGGGTGCCGCGCACCGAGCTGCTGTACCGGCCGGAGCTGGTCGTGCGCCGCTCCACCGCGCCCGCCCCGGCGCGGCCGCTGTCCGTCGTCGCCGACGCCTCCGCCCGGCCGGGCACCTGAGCCGCCGCGAGCCGGAGAGAAGCGGGGAGGGGCGCGGCCCATGCCCCGCGCCCCTCCCCTGTCCCCCTTGGGAGGCCTGGCTCAGCGCAGGGGAGGCGACGCCTCGCGAGCCAACCCGAGGGCGTATTCCGGCCACCACTGGCCCGCCGGCGGGTCGACCGCCCCGTACTCGGGGTCGACGGGGCCGCCGGTGCCGCGCGTGCACTGGCCGTCGGACTCACCGGGCCGCTTCACCCATAGGAAGGCGTCCACCAGCTCGTTGCCCGTCCTGGTGGTGGGGCGCTCGCCCAGGCCGCGGCCGGGCGGGTTGCACCACTCCTCCGGGTCGGGGTACTTGCCGGGCGGCGCCGTCCACGGTCCCCGCCCGTTGCGGCTGGTGTCGAGGACGAAATGGGTCAGCGCGCGCGGGTCGGCGGGCTCGGCGGCCAGGTCGTCGGACGAGCAGGACGCGGCGCCCGTGCGCTGCCGGAACCGGATGCACTTGGCCACGTCGGTGCCGTAGGACACCAGCTCGTCATCGGTGCGGAAGTTGGAGACGTTGAGGAAGAACCCGTCGGCCTTGGCGACGCCGCCCTTGAGCAGGCGGCTGACGATGCCGAGCTGGTCGCGCGGCTCCCCGTACCCGGCGTCGTAGTCGTTGATCGGCTGCCAGGCCGAGTGGCCGGCGTCGATGTAGACGGCGGTGCGGGGCAGCCGGGCGAAGGCGTCCACGGCGTAGTTGATCTCGCGGAAGCGCTGCTCGACCAGGGCCATGTCCTCGGGCTCGCCGGTCGAACCGCCGCCGCCCTCGTTGCACCACGGCTCGCTGGACAGCAGCGCCAGGCCGTCCGGTTCGACGATGACGACGGCCTTGCCGTGGCCGACGCCCTGGGCGAACGCGTCGATCCACTCGCGGTAGGCCTGCTCGCTGGGCGCGCCGCCCGCCGAGTACTGGGAGCAGTCGCGGCCCGGCACGTAGTAGGCGACCAGGACGGGCACCGCCCGCTGCCGCGCGGCGTCGCGCATGGTGGCGCGCACCTTCTCGCGCACCTCGTCCGGTGTCCCTTCGGTGAACCACACCGCCTGAGGGATCCGCGACAGGGCGCGCATGTACGCCGCGTCCTCCGTCCGGCCCTCCCTCTCCCAGATCTTCGCCTGCCGTCCGGCGTTGGTGTCCCGCTCGACGTAGAACCGGACCGGGCCGTCCAGCGGGTTGCCCTTGCGTGCGGGGTGTGCGGCCGCGCCCGCCCCGCCGGGCGCGGCCGCGGCGGC
>NZ_BCQU01000071.1:0-35595 GCF_001552235.1 Actinomadura rubrobrunea NBRC 15275
GGCGGCGACCGGCGCGGCGGGCGCGGCGGCGATGTCCGGCCACTCCACCTCCACGCTCATGTCGCCCGCGCGGACGCGCACGCTCTTGAGCGGTCCGCCGCTGGCGCCGATCAGCTCGGCCGTCCGCCGGCACAGGTCCTCCAGCGTGCTCGCGGCGTCGCCGGTACGGTCCTCACTCATCTGCACCTCGCTCCTCCACGCCGTAGGCGGCGAACCGCGCCCGGCGGCGCCTCACCAGGTCCTCCGGGGCGGTGCCGACCAGCTCGGTCAACGTTGCGGCGAGCGCGTCGCGCAGCAGCTCGCCGGCGGTCACGGGGTCCTCGTGCGCCCCGCCGTCCGGCTCGGGCACGATCGCGTCCACGATTCCCTGGCGCAGCAGATCGCGGGCGTCCATGCGCAGCGCCGCGGCCGCCCGCGGGGCCTGCTCGCGGTCGTTCCACAAGATGGCGGCGCACCCCTCGGGGCTGATCACCGAGTAGACGGCGCCGGCGAACGCCAGCACCCGGTCGGCCACGGCCAGCGCCAGCGCGCCGCCGCTGCCGCCCTCGCCGAGGATCACCGAGACGATCGGCACCGGCAGCCCGCTCATCAGCCTGATGTTCTCGGCGATCGCCCACGCCTGGCCGCGTTCCTCGGCCTCGATGCCCGGATGGGCGCCGGGGGTGTCCACGAGCGTGACGATCGGCAGGCCGAGCTTGGCCGCCAGCCGCATCAGCCGCCCCGCCTTGCGGTACCCCGCGGGCGAGCCCATGCCGAAGTCGTGCGCGATGCGCTCGGCGGTGTCGCGGCCCTTCTGGTGGCCGACGATCATCACGGGGCGGCCGTCCAGCCGGCCGACGCCGCCCACGATGGCCCGGCAGTCGCCCGACACCCGGTCGCCGCGCAGCTCCTGGAAGTCGTCGACGAAGTGGCGGATGTAGTCGAGGGTCGTCGGACGCCGTTGGTGCCGCGCCAGCTCGACGACCTCCCACGGGTCCCGCACCGGCAGCTCGGCGGGGTCGCGGACCAGGCGTGGCGCGTTCCGCCGCGCCGGCGGCGACGCGGCGGGACGCGCCCCCAGCCGGGTGTTGAGCAGGCACGCCAGCGTCGGACGCAGCGCCGCGCGCGGCACGACGGCGTCCACGAACCCGCGCTCCAGCATGAACTCGGCGGTCTGGAAGCCGTCGGGGAGCTCCTGGCGGATGGTCTGCCGGATCACCCGCGGACCGGCGAACCCGATGCGGGCGCCGGGCTCGGCGAGGATCACGTCCGGCAGCGTGGCGAAGGACGCCGCCACCCCGCCGTAGGTCGGGTCGGTGATGACGGAGACGGTCAGCACCCCCGCCTCGTCCAGCTCGGCCAGCGCCTGACTGGTCTTGACCATCTGCATCAGCGAGAAGGCGCCCTCCTGCATCCGCGCCCCGCCCGAGGCGGTCACCAGCAGGAACGGCGCGCGGGTCCGCAGGGAGACCCGCGCCGCCCGGGCCAGCCGCTCGCCGACGCCGACGCCCAGGCTGCCTCCCATGAACCGGAAGTCCATGACGGCCGCCACCACCGGATGCCCGTGCACCGTCCCGGTGACGCAGGTGACGGCCTCGCGTTCGCCCGTGATCCGACGGGCGTCCGCCACCCGTTCGGGGTAGGGACGCGAGTCGACGAAGCCGAGGGGGTCCTCGGTCACGGCGACGTCCTCGAGAAAGGCCGCCGACCCTTCGTCCAAGAGCTGGGCGATGCGCTGGCGCGCGGTGAGCCGGGTGTGCGTCCCGCAGCCGGGGCAGACGCGCAGCAGGCGTTCGAACCGCTTGCCGTACGTCAGCTCACGGCACACGGGACAGCCGTACCACTGCGCCGCGTCTGTGGTCATCGTCTGCGCCTTCACCTGGGCAGAGTCGCCCGGGCGACTCAATGGCCACTGGAAGACGGCTGGACGTGGCGGGGCCGGCGGACGCGCGGCCGGCGCGGCGCGGGCACGGCCCACCGATCTTCCACCGCCCCTTGAGCGGTCCCCGTGACACTCCCCGTCCGTGAGCCGCGCTCACGGCGGACCGAGCGCTCAGGAGGGGAGGGCACGATGGGACGGGGCCTGCCTCGCCGACTGCTGCGGTACGTCTGGAGCGGCCTGGCCTACGTCGGGTACGGCATGGCGGGGGCGGTTCTCGGCGGGCATCAGTGGCATGCGGCGCGGACGCCGCCCACACCGTCCGTGCCGCCGCCGGCCCATCCCGAGCGCCTGGTGCCGGACGTCCCCCTCAGCGAAGAGGAGGCCCGCCTGTGGGCCCAGCTCGACGGCTTCGACCGGTGACGCGCGTGCCGGAGCGGTGTCGCGTCCGCGCTCCGCGGCACGGTCAGACGGTGGCGTCGAACGCCGCCGGTGCGGGGGTGCCGCCCAGCGCGTCGGCGTGCGCCAGCAGCGTCTGCAGGGCGCGCCTCAGCTCGATGGTGCGCGGGGCGTTGCGGCCGCCCAGCGGCTCCAGGTAGCGCTCCTCCAACTCGCGCACCTTCGGGACGGCGGCGGTCACGACCTCCATGCCGCGCGGGGTCAGCGCGAGCTGCACGGCCCGCGGGTCGTCGGGGTTGTCGGTGCGCTCGACCAGTCCGGCCTGCTCCAGCGTGCGGACCAGCCGGGAGATGTACATGGGCTCCAGCCCGCTGTAGCGGGCCAGCTGCCGTTGGCTGGGGCGGGCGCCGCCCACGGTCATGGCGTGCAGCGAGGCCACCACGGCGTACTGCGCGTGCGTCAGCCCCAGCGGCGCGAGCAGGCGGTCCATGGCGACGCGCCAGCGCAGCGACACGTGCCAGAGCAGGTAGCCGGTGGGCGGAGGAACGTCGTCCCGTTGTGCCATGCATTCAGTCTACATGTTTATTACTTGGTCCCAATTAACGCTTGCCCGGTATCCCAAATGCGAACGGACCGGGCGTCAGGCGGTCAGCGGGGCGAGGACGCGTTCGAAGGCGGCCAGGCGGGGCGCGCCCTTGGCGGTGTCCCACACGGCGAACACCACGTGGTCGAAGCGCCCGGCGAACTCGCCGCCCGGCGCCAGCGGGTCGGCGAACGCCCGCGCGACCTCCTCCGGGTCGTTGCGGAACACCCCGCAGCCCCACGCGCCCAACACCAGCCGCCGATGGCCGTGGTGCGCCGCCGCCGCGAGGATCTTGCGGGCGCGCAGGCGCAGCACCTCCGGGATCCGCGCGGCCGTGCGCTCGTCGCGGATCGCGCCGCGGTTGGGCGCGGGGGAGGTGAGGAACGCCACCTCGTACGGCTCCTCCAGCAGCCGCCCGGAGTCGTCGCGGAACACCGGGACGCCCGGAGAGTAGATCATGTGGTCGCTGTAGAGCAGGTCGCGCCGGGCGCGGTGGAACTCGTAGTACTCGGGGGCCGCCCGCAGCGACGCGTACAGCGCCGAAGAACGGGCCAGCCCCTCCTCCTGGGCGTGCGCGCCGTTGAGGAACCCGCCGCCGGGGTTCTTGGCGGACGCGAAGTTGAGCGCCAGCGGCGTGCGACCGGGCGCGCACAGGCGCCGGGCCGCCGCAAGGGTCGTCTCGCCCGTCACCTCGATGCGCGTGGCGGCGCCGGGCGCGGGCGGCAGCCCGGCCAGCAGCTCGTCGAGTTCGGCGGGACGGTGCAGCACGGTGCCGCGCACCGCCGCCGCGATCCGGTCCGCGACGGTCACGGTCCGGCCCGACGGCGCGGTGTACTCGCCGCGCTCGATGATGGCCACCGTCTGCCGGGCGGTCTGCCGCCGGGGATGTCTGCTCATGTCGGCAGGAGTGTGGCGGTCCGGTCTGGTCGCCGACAAGCGGTTTTCCGCCCCCCCTCGATGATCAGCGAAAACGCGCGATCTTCGTACAGCCGCGCCGCCGTCTGGCATCCTGGGCGGTCCATGGAGCCCCGAACATCGCGCCCCGTGCCCGACCGGCCGGACGCCAGGGAGGACGGGAGCGCCCCGTCGGCCCGCGGCGTCATCCCGGCCTTCGACGAAGAACTCGAACGGTCGCTGGGGCGCGGACGGCGGCGACGCGTCGGCGCGATCGCCCTGACCGCCGTGGTCTTCTTGCTGGCCGCGGCGGCCTTCGCCGGCATCGGCGCGGTCGTGCTCCACAGCGAGCTGCTCGGCGGCGTCCCGTCCGCCCACGCGGGGCCGACGACCGCGGTGCCGGACGACGGCGGCGCCGACGGCGCGTCGCGGCCCCGCGGGAAGACCGAGCCGTCGGCAACGCCCAGCCGCCGAACGGAACGCGGCCCCTACATTCCGCGTCGCGGCACGGGCGAGTTCACCCGTCCCAAAGGCGCGAAGAAGACGGTCGGCAGCGGAAGGCTCATGCGCTACATGGTCGAGGTGGAGGGCGGCCTGGGGCAGGACCCGGCCGAATTCGCCCGCACCGTCGACCGCATCCTGGCGCACCCGCGCGGCTGGACAGCCAGAGGAAAGGTGGCCTTCCGGCGCGTGGACCGCGGCCCGTACGACTTCGTGGTGCGCCTGGCCTCGCCCGGCACCGTCGACAAGCTGTGCGCCGCCTACGGCCTGGACACCGAAGGCGAGGTCAACTGCGCCGGCGGCAAGGAAGTCGTGGTGAACCTGCGGCGCTGGCTGCTGCTCAACCCCTACTACCAGGGCAGGCCCGACGAGTACCGCGCGCTGGTCATCAACCACGAGGTCGGCCACCGCCTCGGGTACGGCCACGCGACCTGCCCGGGCAAGGGCCGTCCCGCGCCGGTCATGCAGCAGCAGATCTTCGGCCTGAAAGGCTGCGTCCCCAACCCCTGGCCCTACGACCGCAAAGGCCGTTTCATCACCGGCCCCGCGGTGCCCTGACGGGCGAATCCGCGGGCGCGACCGGGGGGCGTTCCGCCTCGCGGGCCGCAAAATCCGCCCGGCGGCGCACCGCGACCTTCGTTCGGGCGGCACGCCGCCGGGACGGGCGTGACTCAGGACGTGAGCGGCGCGGTCAGGTCGAGAACAGCATGTGGAACAGGCCGCCGTGGTGCGGGCGGTAGTGCGCGGGCCCGTGGTGATGGTGGTGGACCTGGGCGGGCGCGCCCCAACCGGGGGCCGCGGCGGGCGGCGGCGGAGCCTGCTGACCCTCCAGACGGGTCAGCGCCTCCAGCTCCCCGTAGTCAAGGAAGATCCCACGGCAGTTGTCGCATTGCTCGATCTGGACGCCGCTCCGGTTGTAGGTCCGCATGAGACCGTGACACTTGGGGCACTGCATCGCCTGATCGTCCTTCCCTAGAAAGTCCGCGGGGCCAAATGTAGGGCAGGTCAAACGCTACGTCATTCCAGGTCCCGCCTCGCTGATGCGCCCGCAGGTGTCGACGAGCGCCTGTTCGTGCCCGTCGAGCGGGCGGCCGTCCGCCCGCGCCGATATGACGCACGTGGCGGCGATCTGGATCGCCAGAGTCCGCGCGGGCAGCTCCAGGGCCCGCCACGGGTCGCCCGTCGCCGGCACCGCCGGGCCGCCGGCCGCGCGGTAGGCGTCCAGGAAACGGGCCCAGTCGTCCGGCGGCAGCACCCCTGCCGAGTACAGCGCCGCCGGCCGCGCCAGGTCCCAGGCCGGGTCGCCGCGGCCCAGGTCCTCCACGTCGATGAACCGCCAGCCGCCGCCCGGCGCGCGGACCATCTGGCCGAGATGCCAGTCCCCGTGCACCAGACGGCGCGGCCGCCCGTCGTCGGGACCGCCGTCCGCCGCGCCGTCGCGGATCCACGCCGGCAGGGTGGCGAACGCCCGCCGCACCATGGCGGCCTCCGGACCGTCCGGCAGCCGCCGCACCAGCCGTCCCGCCCGGACCGGACGGCCCCACACCGGCGCGTCGTCCGGAAGCGGACGCGTGTGCAGGTCGGCCAGCAGCCGCCCCGCCTCCTCCCAAGGGGGAGCGTCCAGGCCGACCGGCTCCCCGTACGGCCACACGGTGACCACCCGGCCGTCCACCCGCAGCGGCCCGTCCAGCGGCGGCAGCAGCAGGTCCGGCAGCGCCGCCGCGACGCGCATCCTCCGCTCCAGCAGGGGCCCGTCGTCGCGGTCGGCGCGGTGCGCCTTGACGACCACGTCGCCGACCCGCACCACCAGCACCCCGCGCCGGTCGTACAGCGTCACCGCCTCGCCGCACCCTCCGGCCCGGGCCCGGCCGATCTCGGCGAGCCGGTCGGCAAGCGTCGGGGGACGCGCGGTCGAATCCGTGACGGGGGGATGCACGCGCCCAGTCAACCACCCACCGGTCGACGATCTCCATCTCCCGCGCGGAAGATGCCGCTCCGCCGTCCGCGGACGCCGACCGTACGGGTCACCCGGCGGCGGCGTCGCGCAGCCGACGGCGCATGACCTTGCCCAGCATGTTGCGGGGCAGGTCCTGCCGGGGCCGGAACTCCGTCGGGATCTTGTAGTGCGACAGGTACTTCTCGCAGTGGCGGTGCAGCTCGTCCGCCGAGAACGGGTAGGCCGGGTGCTCGACGACGTACGCCACGACGCGTTCGCCGCGCCGCTCGTCGGGGACGCCGACGACCGCGCAGTCGAACACCGCGGGGTGGCGACGCAGCACCTGCTCCACCTCGGTGGGGAAGACGCTGAACCCGCTCACCTTGATCATGTCCTGGCGGCGCTCCAGCAGGGTGATCCAGCCGTCCCGGTTCATCACCGCGATGTCGCCGGTGCGCAGCCAGCCCTTGGACAGCACGCGCGCGGTGGCCAGCGGCTGGTTCCAGTAGCCGGCGAACACCTGAGGCCCGCGCACCACCAGCTCGCCCGGCTCCCCGTACGGCAGCACCCGGGTCGGCTCCTCGTGGTCGACGATCACCGCGTCGGTCATCGGCAGCGGCAGCCCCACGGTGTCGTTGCGGGCGCCGCCGCCGAGCGGGTTGCAGGTCAGCGCCGGCGACGCCTCCGTCTGCCCGTACGCCTGGATGACCCGGTGCGCGTGGCCGCCCAGCTCGTCCAGCCGCTCCAGCGTCGCGGCGGTCAGCGGGCTGCCGCCCGACAGCATGATCCGCACCGAGTTCAGGTCGGACGGGCGGAACTTGGGGCTGGCCAGCACCTGGTCGTAGAGCGTCGGCACGCCGGGGAAGATGGTGGGCCGGTAGCGGCGCAGCGCCCGCACCACCTGGCGCTGGTCGAAACGGGGCAGCAGCACGATCGTGCCCGCCTTCATCACCGGCGCGACCAGACAGCTGATCATGCCGAAGCTGTGGAACAGCGGCAGCACGGCCAGCGTGACCTCGCCCCCGTCGACCCCCTCGAGGTCCCACGCGTGCTGCTGGCACGCGTTGACGACGAGGTTGCGGTGGGTGAGCATCACGCCCTTGGGACGGCCCTCCGTGCCGCCGGTGTAGGCGATGACGGCCAAGTGCCGGGCGGGGTCGAGCCGGAACTGCCGGACGCGCCGGTCCGCGGGCCGCTGCAGCTCGGCGAACGGCACCACGCCCGGGGCCGGAGGGACCTCGGCGGTCAGCTCCGCGCGGCGCCGCCGGGCCTCCGGCAGCGGCAGCCGCAGCGCCGCCCGCGCCGACACCGGCAGCGCGTCCTCCACGGAGGTGACGATGATGTGCTCCAACGGGGCGACGTCCCGCGCGGCCTCGACCGCGTGGAAGGAGCGATCCAGCACGACCGCGGCGCGCGGCGCGCAGTCGGCCAGCTGGTGGCGCAGCTCGGCGTCGGTGTACAGCGGGTTGTGCGGCACCACGATCGCGCCGCGCCGCAGCACCCCGAAGAACGCGATGACCAGCTGCGGGCTGTTGGGCAGCACCAGCGCCACCCGGTCGCCCGGTTGCACGCCGAGCCGGTGCAGTCCCGCGGCGAACCGGTCGACGGCCTCCCGCAGGTCCCGGTAGCAGATCCGGCGCCCGAAGAAGACCAGTGCGGTCTGCCGGGGATGCCGTGCGGCGGCGTCGTCGAGCAGACGGGGCACGGGGATCTCGGGGATCGGGAACTCGGCGGGCACCCCGGGCTGATACCACCGCAGCCACGGCCGTGATCGGTGTGACGACTGCCACATATCCGTGGATTCAATCACCTGTCCCGCCGACGTGTCCGCCCACTTCCGCATCGATTTCCGGTGGTCGAGGGCCGGTGGCCCAGGGGTCAGGGCGCGTTCGGCTCTCAGTTCCCGGTCCATGATGGGAGGGTACGGCGACGACAGGAGCGAGACTGCCATGACCCCTGAACCCGCGGTGCGCCGGGTGTCCTCCCGCGTGGTCTACGAGAACCGGTGGATGACGGTGCGCGAAGACCTCGTCCAACGCCTCGACGGCTCGCGCGGCATCTACGGGGTCGTCGAGAAGGACGACTACGCCCTCGTCGTCCCGGCGGAGCGGGACGGGTTCCACCTGGTCGAGGAGTACCGCTACCCGATCGGCCGGCGGACGTGGAACTTCCCGCAGGGCTCCCACCCCGACGGCGGCGACCCCGAGGCGCTGGCCCGCCGGGAGCTGGCCGAAGAGACCGGCCTGCGCGCCGGCACCATGACCCTGCTGGGGCGCCTGCACAGCTCCCACGGCACCAGCAACCAGGGCTTCCACGTCTTCCTGGCCACCGACCTCACCCCCGGCGAGCACGCGCGGGAACCGGAGGAGCAGGACATGCGGCAACGCTTCGTCACCCGAGACGAGTTCAAACAGCTCATCCTCTCGGGGGAGATCACCGACGACGCCACCGTCGCCGCCTACACGCTGCTGCTGCTCCATGAGGAGAAGACCGCCGGGCACGCCTGACACCCCCTACTCCTCGAGGAGCCGCCGGACCACCTCGGCGAACTGCTCGTCGCTCAGCAGCCGGGCCTTCGCGTTCTCCTCGTCGACCTCGGCCCGCACCGGCCGCAGGTCCGGCACGCCGCCGCTCGCCAGCGCGGCCCGCTCGTCCAGCTCCTCGTAGGCGCCCGGACGCCACCAGTAGAGCTGGGGGCTGATCGCCTTCTCTCCGACCTCGACGTGCCGGGCGGCGAGCGCCTGCGCGGCCTCCATCGCGGCGAAGACGGGCGCCTTGCCGAGCGGGTGGACGAGCAGCAGCTCAGGGATCGGGAACGCCACAAGCGCCCCGTGCGGCGCCTTGTCGGGATGCACATAGCGCTTGAGCACGTGCACGTGCGCACCGACGTAACGGTGCTCGCCGCCGATGTGCGTCAGCGGCACCCCGTACAGCTCGCGCGTCATGATGTGGTGCGGTTCGCCGTCCACCGACCGCGCCAGCGCCTCGGCGAAAGCCTCGTCGACGCTCCTGCCGTCCAACGCCGACTTCTGCAGCGGCACGATCGAGTCGGGATAGTCGACGACCACCGTCTCCAATAGGCCGGAAGCCAGCGGCCGCACCACCAACGCGTCCCGAACCTCCTCGGGGAAGGCGTCCTCGGGGTAGATCCGCACACGCAGACCGCCGCTATTTGAGCCGCCGTCCTCAAGCGACGCACCCGCACGCCGCACATCGGTCTCGAACCGCTCGACGAACTCGGCGGCGATCCCCGGCAGCGCCGCCATCGAGTTGCGCCCGGCGTGCCGACGCCACTCCCGCACGTCGACCTTGACTTGTTTGCCGTCCGGCGCGGTGACAACAGCGGTGCCGGCGTCCGGCAAGGCCGCCTCATAGCCGCGGTCGGCGAACGCCTTCAGCAGCGCCCGGCCCAGCACGTCGGGCTCGGTCATGTTCTCTCCCTGTCCGGATATATAGGTTCGGCCTGGGTACGACTCCCGGGACCGCCGGGCGGGTTCCGGGCCGGAGCAAGAAGGGGCGTCCGCATGGCCGAAACCGAGCTGGCCGGCAGCGTCGGGCTGCTGACAGGGGCCTCGGGCGGCATCGGCACGGCGCTGGGCCGCCGCCTGATCGCCGCCGGGGTCCGCACCGCGTTCGCCTACGGCACGCACGCCGAGCACGCCGAACGCCTCGTCGCCGAGGCCGCCAAGGCCGGAGTGGAAGCCGTCGCCCTGCCCGGCGACATGGCCGACCCGACCGTCCCCCGCTCCCTGGTCGAACGGACCACCGAAGCGCTCGGACCGGTCGACGTCCTGATCCCCAACGCCGGGTACGCGCCGCCACGGCACTACACCGAGGTCGACCTGGACACCTGGGACCGCAGCATCGCCATCAACCTCCGCGCGCCGTTCCTGCTCGCCCAGCGCGTCCTGCCCGGCATGGTCGAACGCGGCTTCGGGCGAGTGCTGTTCGTGTCGTCGGTGGCGGCGTTCACCGGCGGCGTCATCGGCCCGCACTACGCGGCCGCCAAAGCCGGGCTGCACGGCCTGCTGCACCACCTGGCATCCCGAGTGGCGGCAGACGGGGTGACCGTCAACGCCATCGCGCCCGCCTTCATCGAGGACACCCGCATGCTGCCGTCCACCGCCGACCCGTCCAAGCTGCCGGTCGCCCGCTTCGGCCGCCCGGACGAGGTCGCCGACCTGGCCATGGCCGTCCTCCGCAACGGCTTCATCACCAACCAGGTCCTAGCCGTAGACGGCGGCGCCTACCCCCGCTAACCCCCTCCCGCCCAGCCGCCCACCCCGCGGCGACGCCGGGTGCAGCCACGCACCTCTAGGCCGCGCCCCACGGAGATCAACGTTTCTGAGCGCTTGCTAAGTCCGCTTTATGGTTTCCTCTCGGAGGTGCCTTCTGTCCATTTCATTGCCTATCGCTGATCAGCGACGAAGCCAGGGAAGGGCTTCTCGAACGGCCCACCGCAGCCGAGACCTGCTTCAAGGCATCTGGCCGAATCCCTCCGCGTGCAGGTCGTGTCCTTGTCGCCTCGACAGGGGGTGAATGTCTACCAGATCGTCGAGGCCGTCGAGGTCGGGCAGCTCACCACGTCGGCGTACTTGAAGACCCTCGCCAAGATCGTGCCGAGCTTACGCTCCTCGGTCGCCTCAGCGGGTGACCGTCACGCGGCGTGCAGCATGTCGGCCGCGTCGTGCATGGTGCCGTCGACCTCCGCGCCGGTTGACCAGCGCAGGTGTCGGGTCCAACTAGCCAAAGGGGGGAAAGGGGTGGGGGTAAAACCGGCATTTTGGCCACTTCTCTTGGATGTGACTTGCGTGATCGCGGGTCCACGGGGGGCTGGGGCTGTGGAAAGTGTGTGGGAATGCGAAGTGTATGAGGGTGAGGCGGATATGGCGGTCGGGCCAGGTACTCGGCGGCCAGTGAAGATTGTCGGTGGCGGGATGTAGCTTCACCCGGTATGTCAGGTGGATCGTCGGGCAGGGCTGAAGCCCGGGGGCAAAGCAGTCAAGAGGCGGCCCAACTGTACGCCCATAGTCGCAGCGACGTGACGGGGCTTTGGCACACGCTGGAAGAGCACCTGCGCGGCTCGGCGGCGCTGGCGAGGTCTTTCGGTGACGTCTTTGGATGTGGCGCACTCGCCGAGTACTTGGCCTTGGTCCATGACGTCGGAAAGGGGACTTGTGCCTGGCAGGCGAAGCTGCTGCAAGTAGACAAGCAGGGCGGGGGACGAGTCGGCGTTCCGCACAAGCATGCAGGCACCTGGCTGGCCGCTCGGTATCTCCCTCAGCGGTTCGGCGCCGTGGTGCATGGACACCACGGCGGGCTTCCGAACATGAGTCGACTGCGTGACGAGCTGACCCGGATGCGGAAAGATCCACGCGAGGCGTCGGCCGTCGCCGAGGCGATCCGCCGGGTGGAGCAAGTCGTTCCCGAGATCCACCCTTCGCCGCCCCCTGCGTTGCCTCCGTGGCTGGAAGAGTGCCCAGTGCCCGAGCGCGGGCTGCGCTTGGATCTGCTGATGCGCATGGTGTTCAGCTGTGTGGTGGACGCCGACTATCTGGATACGAATGCGCACTTCAACGGCGAGAAGCCGCAGGTTCGGCCGACTGCGGACATGGGGGCGCTGCTCGCCCGCTACGAGCGCCGGCGTGAGCGCCTGTTGGCCGAGCGAGAGCCCTCGCCGGTGGATGCAATCCGCCAGGACGTTTACGAGCGGGCCTGCGCCGCCGCCGCGGGCGCGCCGGGGATGTATGTGCTGCATGTTCCGACCGGCGGCGCCAAGACCATCGCCTCGGGCGGGTTCGCACTACGGCACGCCGCCCAGCATGGTCTGGGGCGGGTCATCACGGCCGTCCCCTACATCTCGATCACTCAGCAGAACGCCGACGTCTACCGGGAACTGCTGGATCCGTCGCCGGGGACCGGCGAAGCACCCGTGGTGCTGGAGCACCACAGTTCGGTCGACGTGGACCGCAGGGAAGACAAGCGGCCACTGAGCCCGGAGCAGCAGGCGGAGGCCGAGGCTCGGGAGCGGATGGCCAGGCTTGCGGCGGAGAACTGGGACGCCCCATTCGTGATCACCACGACAGTCCAGCTGTTCGAGTCGCTGTTCTCCTGCAAACCCTCGGCGATGCGCAAGCTCCACCGGCTGGCACGCTCGGTCATCGTCCTCGACGAGGTACAGGCGCTGCCGGACCGTCTCCTGACCCCCATCCTGAGCGGGCTGAGAGGACTGGTGGAGCAATTCGGGGCCAGTGTCCTCCTGGTCTCGGCGACTCAGCCGTCCTTCTGGTCGCTCGAACGGTTCGAAGGCCTGGAACGCCGCAGCGTGATCGCCGACCCGCATTGGCTGTTCGATGAGCTGCGGCGTGTGGAGTACCGGTGGCTCCTCGGCGAGGAGGTGACCCTTGAGAGCGTCGCCGCGGAGGTGGCGAGTCACCGTCAGGTGCTGGCGATCATGAACACCACCACCGACGCTGCGGCCTTTCACCGACTTGTTGAGGAGCGCAGCGAGGACGATGCGGACGTACTCCACCTGTCGACCAGGATGACGGCCGATCATCGCCGCGAAGTGATCGACGAGATCCGGCGCACGCTGAAAGAAGGTCGACCAGTTCGGGTCGTGTCGACCCAGCTGGTAGAAGCTGGAGTGGACCTGGACTTCCCAGAGGTCTACCGAGCCTGGGCTCCGGTCGAGTCCATGCAGCAGGCGGCAGGGCGTTGCAACCGTGATGGACGGCTTCCCGCCGGCAGGGTGACGATCTTCCGGCCTACGGACGGCCGCCAACCACGAGACATGGTTTACCGGGCCGCGCTGGACGCCACCGACATGTACTTCGGGCCCGATCAAGCGGCCCCCGACGACCTGGACGCATTGGACCGGTACTACCTCCAGCGATACGCCTTCCAGCGAGGCGTCCCGGGCTCGGGGCTGGGCGAGGAGATCGAGGATTTGCGACGCAAGCTCGACTTCCCCGAGGTCGACCGCCGGTTCCAAATGATCGAGGAGGGGCGCAGCTGTGCCGTCGTCGTCATCCGGCGCGAAGAGGATCGGGAGGAGATAGAAGACGCCGTCTCCCGGCTGCGATCCGCCTACCCCTGTGGTCCTGAGGTTCTGCGGAGTCTGCAACCGCACACGGCCTCACTTCCACGCCATGAGACAGAGGCAGCGGTACGGCATGGCCTCGCGGACCCGGTGATCGGCGACCTCGTGCTCTGGCGCGGGGCCTACCACGAGCGTCGAGGACTGGACCCGATGGAACCGGAGGATTCGGGTCAGTACAACCTATGACGGGCCTTCTTTCGGTTCTGTGTCGAAACGTCCGTCTGCTGTCAACCGAATGGAAGAGGGAAGTCGTTGATCATGAATGCTGGGCACAACTGTTCGAGGAGGGACCTTCTGAAAGTCGCATAAGTCCGCGTAATCTGCGGCTATCGTAGTCATGTCGCGAGTCGCTAGCGTGTTCGATTGACGCTGTCCAAGCGCTCTGGGGCTCTTGCGATCCATGCTGCCCCTCTCGTCGTAGGAGGTTTTGGTATGGATTGTGTGTCCGAAATAGGGGGATTTGGTGGTGCTGTTTGAGGTCTCCCATGTCCGGCTGCTCGAGTGTGACTGGGGGAGTGCAGGGTGAGCACGGCAGTCCGTGAAAGCCGGTTGCAGCGACGGGGCAACGGCGGCTGGGCCTTTCCAGACTTGGTGGTGGAGGTCACCGGCCCGTGGGCCTGCTTCACTCGTCCGGAACTGAAGGTGGAACGGGTGAGCTACCCGGTGATGACCCCCTCGGCCGCGGTGGGGGTGTTGGAGGCGATCTTCTGGAAGCCGGAGTTTCGGTATGTGATCACCGCGATCGAGGTCCTCAAGGACATCCAGTGGATGTCGATTCGGCGCAACGAGGTCAAGTCCGTGATCACCGCTGCCGAGGTGTCGGCCCTGCGCAAGGACCCTCGACGGCGCTACGACGTAGAGGCCGACCGTGACCAGCGCTCAACTACGGCGCTGCGTGACGTGGCTTATCGGATCAGAGCGCAGGTCGTGGTGGCGCCGGATGCGAACGCGCCGGAGGAGAAGTACCGGGATCAGTTGCGTCGCCGAGTCGAGCGCGGTGCGTGCTTTTCCCAGCCGTTCTTGGGCTGCCGGGAGTTCAGCGCCGACTTCCGTCCTCCCTCTCCGGAGCTGAAGCCGATCCCGCGCACCGAAGAACTCGGGGTGATGCTCCACTCGATCGAGCGCCCGGCCGGGGGCGGTGAGCGGTACCGGTGGTTCCGCGCCCGGCTGGAGAACGGGGTGATGACCGTGCCGCTGCGCCCCTTGGGAGACGACGAAGTCGCGATGCCCGAGGCGCCGTGGCGGGCCGACGCGCGGAAGCGGTGAGGATCCGGTGCTGATTCACCGCTTGGTCGAATACGCCGAACGCCCTGGGAGCGACCTGCCGCCGCCCTACTACCGGCCCAAGCAGGTTCATTGGGTCCTCGTCGTCGACGAGCGAGGCGAAAGCGGGCGGTTCGTGGACCGTCGGCCGGCGAAGGGCTCGAAGGACCAGCCGTTGACCGTGAACGCCCCCTACGCCTACCGCTCCGGCAAGACACCACCGCCGTACCTGCTGGTGGACACCGCCCAGTACGTTCTGGCACGCCCCAAGTCCGACCTGTCCGACGGACGATCAAGCACCAAAGCCCAGGAAGAGGCGATTCGCCGCAACGGCGAATACGTCGCCCTGGTCCGCGCTTGGGCGGACAGCGCCCCCGAAGAGCCCTTGGCTCAGGCAATGCGCCGATTCGTGGACGCCGGAGGGCTGCGCTCTCTCCCCGTGCCAGAAGAGGTGGCGCATGGAGACAACGTCGCCGTCATGATCGCCGGACAGTGGCTGCATGACCTGCCATCAGCCCGGCGCGCGTGGGCCGAGGTCGTGCGCGACCGCAAAGGCGGCGCACGTGAGATCTGTCTGGTGTGCGGGGACGAGGGTGACCTGCTCGCCACCATCCCCGAGAGCATCAAGTCAGGAGCGATCCCCACCAGCGGCCCGGGAAAGGACGCCCAGCTCATCAGTATCAACACTGCTGCGCAAGGACGCGGAGGCGTCCTCCAGTTGGCCAACACCCCGGTGTGCGAGAGATGCGGGTCACGGGCGATGGCGGCCTTGAACTCGCTGCTGGCCGATCCCGACCGCCGACGCAGAGACAGCGAGTCGGTGACCGTCTGGTGGACACGCGAGCCCGTCGAGGACGATCCGCTCGGGGCGCTCGACGATCCGACGCCGGAGACGGTGGGGCGGCTGCTGGACTCCTTGCAGCATCGGCCCGACCCCATCGCCGCCGAAGAGGTGGACACCAACGCCTACTAAGCGCTGACCCTGGGAGTGAACAACGCCAGGGTGGTCGTCCGCGACTGGCTGGACATTCCGCTGCCCAAACTCCGGGACAACATCGCCCACTGGTTCCGCGTCCACCAGGTCTTCGACGGTTGGAGCGGGACCTACCAGCATCTGCCCATCTGGCGGCTGGCCGCCTCCACCGGACGGTGGGACACCAAAGCGAAGAAGTACGCGGCTCGCACCGCGCTCCACGGAGTGGACTCGGCCTTGCGCCGGGCGGCCATGCACCGCACACCTCTGCCCGCCCAGCTCCTTCCCCACCTGCTTCAGCGCATCCGGGCCGATCACCGGCTGGACGCGCCTCGGATCGCGCTGCTGCAGCTGATCGTCAACCCACCCGGCAAAGAAAGAACGACCACGATGCCCGACTCCGAGGCGCCCAGCCACGGTGAGAACACCGGAGGCACGCTCCAAGCCGAGCCCAGCCAGGCATATCTGTGCGGCAGAGCCTTCGCCATCTTGGAGGACATTCAGCGTGCGGCTCTGCCGAAGCTGAACGCCACGATCGGTGACAAGTACTTCGGCACCGCGATGACCGCCCCCGCCGCGGTGTTCACCAACCTTCACCGTGGTGCGAAGGCGCATCTCAAGCGTCTGCGGCGTGACAGGCCCGGTACCGGTGTGGCGCTGGAGAGGAAACTGACCGAGGTGTTCGCGGCGATCGACCGGGCCGGACCGATTCCCACGATGCTGACGATGCGCCAGCAGGCCGACTTCGTCCTCGGCTACGAGCGTCAGCGTGCTGAAGACAACGCCGCCCGCGCCGAGTACAAGGCCATGAAGGAGCAAGACGGGGCGGACGACCACGACGACGGCGACTGACGCCCCGGCGCCGCCGAACGACCATCACGATCTCGCCTCGGCCACCGCACGATGGCCGAGGGCCGGTTCATAGCCAGGAGAGACATCTGATGACCTCCCCTCACCTCGACCCTGCTCGCAAGCACGATTTCGTCTTCTTGATCGAAGTCCGTGATTCCAACCCCAATGGGGATCCCGACAGCGGCGGCATGCCCCGCATCGACCCTGTCTCCGGCCAGGGACTGATCACCGACGTGGCCATCAAGCGCAAGATCCGCAACATGGTGGCGCTGTTCAACGAAGAACGGCGCCGTCCCGGCTACGACATCTACGTCGAGGCCGGAGTCGCCCTCAACGCCCAGCACGAGCGCGCCTACGCCGAGCTCGGCGAGGACGCCTCCGAAGCCGACGCCCGCCAGTGGATGTGCCGCGCCTTCTACGACGTTCGCATGTTCGGCGCGGTCATGACCACTGGCAAGAAGGGCAAGCAGGCCGGCCGGGTCCAGGGACCCATGCAGCTCACCTTCTCCCGCTCCATCGACCCCATAACCCCGCTGGAGTTCGGCATCACCCGCGTCACCCCCACCAAGCAGGAGGACCTCAAGGAGAAGACGACCGAGATGGGCTCCAAACACCTCGTCCCCTACGGCCTGTACCGGGGCGAGGGGCACTTCAGCGCCCCGCTGGCCGCCCGCACCGGCGTGAGCAGCGCCGACCTGGAAGAGTTCTGGCGCGCCTTCACCCTGATGTTCGACCACGACCGGGCGTCGGCCCGCGGCGAGATGAACCTGCGCGGCCTGTACGTCTTCACCCATGACGACCAGTACGGCCGTGCCCCCGCTCGAACCCTGCTGGATCTGGTCCAGGTCAAGGGGCCGGGAGACGCCACCGCCCGCTCCATAGAGGACTACACCATCGAGGTCAACGACAACGCCCTGCCTAACGGCGTCACACTCACCAGACTCATCGGATGACCACCAACACCACCGCTCGGCCAGAGGGGGGCCTGGTGCAGGTCCCCCTCTCCGCACTCGAGCACCACGCCTACTGTCCCCGCCAGTGCGGGCTGATCCTGCTGGAGGACGCCTTCGTCGACGACGCCGCAACTCTGCGCGGAACGCTGCTGCACCAGCGCGTCGACACGTCCGGCAATCAAGGGCGCGGCACCGTGCGGACCCTGCACGCTCTCCCCGTCTGGCATGACGGCCACGGGCTGACCGGCAGATGCGACACGGTCGAACTGCACGCCGACGGCACCATCCTGCCTGTAGAGCACAAGTCCGGCCGCTACCACCCCGACGGCCCCGCCGACATCCAAGTCGCTGCCCAGGCCATGTGCTTGGAGAGCATGTTCAAGCGCCCCGTGCCGCAGGCGGCCGTGTACTCGGCGGCCGACCGCAGGCGCCACATGGTTGTCGTGGATGACGCCCTGCGTGCCCTTGTAGTCGAACACACCCGGGCTGTGCGGACCATGCTCAACAACAGCCGACTGCCGCCCCCGTCGGCCGACATCCGCTGCCGACGCTGCTCCATGGCCACCGACTGCATGCCGAAAGTGCTCGCCGGCACCCGACGCTTCCGACGCGCCCTCAAAGCCTTGTACACCATCGACGACCAGGACCACCCGTGACCCCACTCCCGCGAGGCTTCCGATGAGCGTCGAACTGCTCAACACCCTCCACGTCCAAACACAAGGCGCTGATTTGAGACTGGACGAGGACTCGGTGCGTATCCACCTCCCCGGTGTGCCCGGACGGCGGACGCTGCCGCTGCGACGACTGGACGGCATCGTTGTATACGGGCACGTCAACCTCTCCACCGAACTGATCGCTCGCTGCGCCCAAGACGGCCGCCCGATTACTTGGATGAGCCGAAGCGGCCAGTTCCAAGGCCGCCTGGACGGCTCCGCCCGCGGCAACGTCCTACTCCGGCACAACCAGCACCTGGCCCATGCCGACCCCGAAGCGGCATTGGCCATCGCCAAGAACATCGTCGCCGGCAAAATCCGCAACAGCCGATGGGTACTGATACGAGCAGCTCGTGACGCCGATCCCACACCACAGGCGCAGATCCGAAGTGCCGTCACCGACCTGGCCGAGACCCTGCCCGCCGTCGCCGAAGCAACGTCCCTGGACACGGTCAGGGGCATCGAAGGCAACGCCGCAGCCATATACTTCGCGGGACTCCGGCATGTTCTCCGTCCGGCGGCCGGCATCCCTGGGTTCACCCGTCGAGAACGCAGGCCGCCAACCGATCCGGTCAACGCCCTGCTCTCCTTCAGCTACGGTCTGTTGCGAGGCCTGGTTCACGGAGCCGCCGAGCAGATCGGCCTCGACCCCTATATCGGCTACCTGCACGGCCTGCGGCCGGGCAAGCCGGCTCTCGCTCTCGACCTGATGGAGGAATTCCGCCCCGTACTTGCCGACCGCTTCGCCGTCACCCTCCTCAACCGACGGCAACTACGTCCCGAACACTTCGAAGACCTCCCCGGCGGCGCCGTCCAGCTCACCGAGGAAGGCCGCAAGCTGGTGATCGCAGCCTGGCAGGAACGCAAGATTCAAGCTTGGAACCACCCGATCGCCGGCCGCCAGGTTCCCGCCGGCCTGCTCCCCATGGTCCAATGCCGCATCCTCGCCCGACATCTGCGTGGAGACCTCCCCGGCTATCTCCCCTGGACGGCCTCCTGATGGACCTCCTGCTGACCTACGACGTCGACACCACCACCCCAGAGGGACGCCGACGCCTCCGCAAGGTCGCCAAACTCTGTGAAGGTTACGGACTACGCGTACAAAAATCGGTTTTCGAGATCGTCGCCGACGAGGTGGACCTGCTGCAGCTCATCGACGACATCGACAACATCATCGACGCAGACAGCGACAGCATCCGTATCTACCGACTACCCCACGGAGGCTTCGAGAACGTACGCACCATGGGCGTCGCCCAACTCCAAGCCCATCGCCAAGACCTTGTTCTCTGATCAAACAGCGCGAGGTTCGGAACCCCAAGTACACACGCGACACACCGGTCACGCCGAAGGAAAATGTCCAAACAATCCGGTTTGTCTACGGGCTTGTCGACTCGCGCTCTCTACGCGATCGACAAGAACCCTGGTCAACCGGCGTGGCGGCCGTCCTTCGGGACGGCCGAGGATCGCAACCCTGTGTGCGTCAGCCGACCCGGGCCAGACCGGCGCACGTGGCGGCCGTCCTTCGGGACGGCCGAGGATCGCAACGTCGTCCCCGAGGTCGACGGCAAGGCGACGCCAGCCGGTGGCGGCCGTCCTTCGGGACGGCCGAGGATCGCAACGTTTCGCTCACGCCAGCACCTCCTGACCGTTGAGAGGCGGTGGCGGCCGTCCTTCGGGACGGCCGAGGATCGCAACGCCACCCTTGACGGGCCCCGTCCGGCGCTGGACACGTGGCGGCCGTCCTTCGGGACGGCCGAGGATCGCAACTTTCACCCTCCGCACAGTCGCGCACACACAGGGGCCCGCGTGGCGGCCGTCCTTCGGGACGGCCGAGGATCGCAACACGGTGAGCCGTCTCGCGCGCGCCTGGCGCGAAGCCACGTGGCGGCCGTCCTTCGGGACGGCCGAGGATCGCAACATGGACCCGCCGGACCCGGGGAACCCGCCCTCGACGAGTGGCGGCCGTCCTTCGGGACGGCCGAGGATCGCAACCAGGAGCTGTACGACAGCATGCCGGACCGGTCCGAGTGGCAGCCGTCCTTCGGGACGGCCGAGGATCGCAACACTCAGATAAGCAACAGTCTGTTCCGTGATCCACGTGGCGGCCGTCCTTCGGGACGGCCGAGGATCGCAACTTAAAAGAGAGGAAGATGGGGCGCTGAGACCCCATGTGGCGGCCGTCCTTCGGGACGGCCGAGGATCGCAACCGTGACCGGCCCGCGCGGGGTGTGACGCGGGCCGGCGTGGCGGCCGTCCTTCGGGACGGCCGAGGATCGCAACTCCTCTTCCTTTCTTTGGTGGGATGTGAGAAGTATCGTGGCGGCCGTCCTTCGGGACGGCCGAGGATCGCAACGGCGTCACCTACCTGCACGGGCTGCCGTTGGATGACGTGGCGGCCGTCCTTCGGGACGGCCGAGGATGCAACACGCTGGTGGCGGGCAGGCCGCACGCGTTGCGGAAGTGGCGGCCGTCCTTCGGGACGGCCGAGGATCGCAACGTCATCCCTGAGCCGTCCGGTGAGAAGGCCTCGCCGGTGGCGGCCGTCCTTCGGGACGGCCGAGGATCGCAACGGCTTCATGGTCGGCAAGCAGCGACGTCAACTCCGGGGGTGGCGGCCGTCCTTCGCGACGGCCAAGGATCGCAACAAGGTGCCTATCGTCGTGCTGGCTCAGCCAAACGCGGGTGGTGGCCGTCCTTCGGGATGGTCAAGGACCTTGATTGTGCCGCTACCCCCGCCGCTGCCCTGGCAAGACAGGGGCCGACAATTTGGGCAGCGAAGTCCAAGGCAAAGGATGATCATAACGGTCTTCACGCTGAGTATCGGGTGGTCGTGTAGGTGTTGTGCACGTGCAATGTGCAACCACGTCCATGACGTGCAGGCGAGCGTGAGGGACGTGCATTGCACGAACCCGTGCACGATTACGGAGAGTGGTCGGTGTGGTCGCTGGCGCGCCAGCGTCCGCGGCTGATCTGGACGGCTCGTCCGGCGGTCGCGTGGCCGTTGAGTTGGTAGTAGACCCATCGGCGGCTCTTGCCGGTCGCGTTCATAAGGTGCGGCACGGGGATGCCCTCCGGGGGAGCCGCTTTCAGCATCGCCCACAGGGTCGCCTCCGGTGTCTCCTTGGGCTCGGGCTGTGCGGTGGCCGGCTCGGGCTCCCGTGGGTTCTCGGTGGCGTGTGCGGTGGCGGCGAGTGTTGCGGCTTCCTCAACCGCGCGGCGGGAGATCTCGTCGAGTTGGGGACGTGACAGCGCATGGCGGTTGGCGGTCTCGCGAACCATGTCGTCGGTGAGCAGGAATGCTCGGGCGCGCCGAGGTACGTCGTGCTCAGGTGCGCTCAGGAGGAACTTGCCAGGGGCGTCGAGGGAGTGCGCCTGCCATCCGGCATTGAGCATGCCCTGTCCGAGGATGAGGTCGACGTCCCGGCGTTCCCGGACGCGGAAGGCGATCCGTACGTCCATCTGGGACCGCACGGCGCCCTTGCCCATGGCCTTCTGCGTCGGGCGTTGGGTGGCTGCGATGAGCTGGACGGCCACGGCCCGTCCGCGCCGTGCGATGGAGTCGGTGTAGCCGGTGGCCTCCGGGGCTTCGTCGCTGAGTTCGGCGTACTCGTCGATGATGATGATGAGCGCGGGCATCTTTGGCGAGGGCTCCCACACGCGGCGGCCGGTTGCTGCGAGGTGATCGGCACGCGCTTCCAGGATGGCCACGGCGTCGCGCAGCAGAGCGCGGGCTTGCTCGGGTGTGGTGGCGAGGCGATCGATGCAGGATGCCCACGGCCGGAGTTCCATGCCGCGTTTGAGGTCGACGGCCCAGATGACCACATCGCGGCACGCGGACAGGTTGCCGATGAGGACGTTGATTCCGCCGCTCTTGCCCGATCCGGTGGCGCCTCCTATGAGGAGGTGCCGGCGGAGGATGAGCACGTGTGCGGGGGCAGCGTCTTCGAACGGGCCGAGGTCGAGCGGTTCGGTGATCGTCGTGACGGACGGTCCGGGCCAGGGGATCGCGTCGGCGTGCGGGTCGATGTCGAGCACGCGCAGTTCGCACCGGTTGGCTCGGTCGTCGGTGGTGGGATAGACGCGGACCGCTCCGCGGTAGGTTCCGAGGGCCGATTCGAGGGCGGGGATCTTGGCTGTCACGTCCTGGATGGTCTGGCCGCGTGCGAGGGCGACTCGGGCGCGCCAGCCCCACAGGTCGACAATTGCGGACTGGACGCGTGAGCCTGTCAGTCCGATGGCCTGGGAGATGTCCGGCCACGCGGCAAGCTGGCGTTCGACACGGACTCGTGCGCGGCGTCGTCGGTGCAGCCACCAAGGGATGCCGAGAACGAATGTCGCGAAGAAGAGTAGTTGCGGCAGCGGCCGGTACAGCACGCCGAGGGCAGTAGCGGCAGCCAGCCAGCCGCCGGCCGCGAAAGCGACGGTTGCGGCGTACAGGCGTTCAGCGCGCAGGGTCAGTCCGACGCGGTGACCGGCGAGCGCCAGAAGCCACGCGGACAAGGCTGTGCCGATCAGGATGGCCACCCACCAACCCGGGTGAGTCACATGCAGTGTCACGGCCGTGATGAGGAGTATGAGCGCCAACGTGAACGGTGCGAGCTCGGAGCGATAGCGCCACAGCGCACGGCCGAGAACGACCGCGATCACGTCGGGAAGCTGGTCGTCGGAGTTGATGACGATCATCGGCTGAAGGCCGGCACGCCGCATGCGGCGTGCGTGACGGCGCAGGCCACGCGTTCGGGTCATGAGCGCCCCCATTCCTGGGGCGGGAGGTGCCCTTGCGCGCGAAGCTCGTCGCGCAGGTACCACAAGGGGTCGGGCTCGTCGTCAATGTGGGCGGTGAGAGTGGCTCGGGCGGCGGCCGCCAGATTGGCCCAGTCGCGACGAACCTTGGTCAGTCGGGCGCCGAGGGTTTTGACCTCGATGGCGAGCCGGGACGTGTCGTCAAGGGCAACGCTGAGGATGAGCCACAGACGCGAGAGGCGCGGCATCCTGGCGGACAAAGCGGCGACGGTCTCTCGGGCGATGCGGTTGCGGGTGCGGACCTCCTGAAGGTCGACGCTGTTGAGGTGCGGAGCGTTGGGCACTAGGCATCCCTCCTTTCGGGACGCGTGTCACGGCTGTGAGCCGGACAGAGCGTTGGCGAGGACGGTCACCACGCGGCGAATCTCGGAACCGGTACTGGTGGCGGCCAGGTAGAGGCCGAGGAGAAGGCACACGGTCACGTGCCATGCGCGCAGTCCCATGTACCGCCAGGCGACACACACGACCGCGCCGAGGATGACCACGATCGGTACGGACACGGTCAAGATCAATCACCTCCTTTCGGAGCGGGCAGGGAGCGGACGGTCCGGCAGAGGTCAGGTCTTGTCGGCGTCGTCAGGCTCGGTGCGGTCCGGGTCCAGGAGACGGCGCCGGAGTTCGCTGGCGCGGGGTGTACTGATGCGCAGTTCGGTGCGGAGCGCGTCCCGCGTGATCGGGCGTCCGTGGATCTGGCGGTATCGAGCGTCCGCGGCCCGTGCTGCGGCGTACAAGTCGTCAGCGGTCCGGTATCGGGCCCGGTGCCGGTTGCCTGTGGAACGCCGCTTGGGCTTCTTGCTGCTCTCCGCCTCTCTATCCGCAGTGTTGTCCCCGGTACCGTCCCTCGACGGCGTAACCGGATCGGTTCGGTTACGCAGTGCGTGAAGGTGTGCGGTGAGCCCGAGGACGGCTGCGGGGACGGCACCGACAAGGACGACGATCGGCCACGTCACGTCGAGCAGTCCGGTACCGATGGCGTGGTACGCCGCATTGCCAGTGATACTGGCCGCGATCGCGCCGAGCGCGTTCGCCCGCGCGAACCGGCGCGCGGCTTGCGACCTGGTCGACGCGGCCAGCCACACGCGCGCCGAGGTCATGGCGTGCGCGTCGAGCGTGAGCGGCAACAGCCAGGCGAGCCGTACGGGCCAGCCGGCCATGGCTGCCAGCCCGTACAGCCCCGAGAAGCTCGCCACGGCGGCGGACGCGGCCGCGATCGTCATACCGATCATGACCCACCAGTCCCGAGGAGGCGGCTCGGGTACCGCGTCGGGTACGGACTCCGGTGCGGGGGAGGAGACGGCGTCAGTCGTGGGCATGGGTCGGTTCCTTCAGATCCCGTCGTTGATGGACTTGCGGCGGCGCCAGCGGGACCGGTACCGGCACTTGCGGCATCGCCGCATGCCGACCTCGGTACGGGCACCGCACGGGCAGGAACGTCCTCGGAAGTCGATCGGGATGCGCAAGGTCACCTCGTCGGGTTGTGCGGAGTGGTCTTCTCGTCGTGCAGGGTCGTCGTGTGGGGGGAGTGGGGCCGGACCGTCACTCCGAGGAGGCGCCGGGTGGACGCGGCGGTCCGGGACTGCGGGGAGTGGGTCAGGCTCATGCGCCGTTCCTCGGCGTGGATGCCGGCCAGAAGCGTCGCGAAGACGCCGAGCACACCGCCGGAGATGAACACGGCCAGAAGGAGCACGAGGAATCCGGAGAGCATCGGTCACATTCCCTTCGAAGGGGCCGAGTCGGGGGTCAGGGAGTCGGCGGGGGAGCGCCAGGCGTCATACCTGGCACGTGCGGCGGACAGGATCGCGGCCACCTCGTACCGGACCGGGCCGAAGTTGCGGCCCGCGCAGTAGTGGCCGTGTTCGAGCGACTTCGTCTCAATCTCCGCTCCGAGGATGGCCGCGATGCGGTCGACCTCGGCGCGCATGGCGTCGTCGGTGTCGCGGGGCGGGAACACGGTGAGCGTCGTGAAGGTCGGCGTCGGCACTTCGGGCCGCGTCTCCAGCAGCGCCACCAGGGAGCGGAGCCCGGCGATCAGACGTTGGCGCTGCTCGTGGTCGGCGTAGGCCATGAACGATCACCCCTTCCGGTCGTCGGCGCTCCCGGTGGAGCGCGACTGGGACCATGGTGCGCGCGCACAACTGTGCGCGTCAAGTCTTGAGCGCAAAGCTGTGTACTAAAATCTTGACGCGCACAGCATGACGCGCAGGTCTATGCGCGTTAGGGTGGTCGGGAGCACGCCGGCGAGACCGAGGAAGGGCAGGTGTGCCATGACGGGCCCCGCGAAGGAAGCCGCAGGAAGCGGCAAGCTCTACGAGATCGTTCGAGACGAGCTGATCGACGAGATCAAGGCGGGCGTCTACCCGCCAGGGGCCCTCCTGCCCTCCATGCGAGAGATCACAGTCCGATGGACCGTCAGCACCACAACCGCACGAAAGGTCCTCTCGGAACTGGTCGCCGCGGGCTGGGCCCGCTCGCAGGGCACAAAGGGATACGTCGCGGTCATCCCCTCGGCTAAGCGTGACGCCCCCGCTTCCGGAGACGGCGTGGCCGCGTCGTCAGGATCGGGCGCGGGATTGGCAGCCATCCGAAGCCCTCAACTTGTCGCCGTTGACGGCTCCGTGGACGCGGTGACGACCGCACTGGACGTACGGCAGGAGGCGGCCCCCGCCGAGGTCGCGCTCTCTCTGCGCTTGACTGATCCGCGCGCGCCCGTGATCGTCCGGCGCAGGCTGGCCGTAGACGGCAACGGCAGCCCTGTGCAACTGCGCGTGAGCTACACGATTCGGGAGGCTGCGGAGGGGACACCGCTCGCAGCATCAGACGCCGTCGACGAGCCGTGGCTCGACGCGCTGACGCAGCACACGCAAAAGCGCTTGACGTTGGCCGAGAGCCTCATCTCAGCACGGCACCCGAACGACACCGAAGCCGCCATGCTCGCACTCGCACCGACCGCATGCGTGCTCGTGAGAGCTGACGTCGTGCACGACGAAACCGGCCAGCCGATCGACTGCACGATGACGATCTGGCCAGGCGACACCACACGCCTCAACGCCCTATCCTCGGCGGGCACCAAATGAGCCGAGAAAACGCCTCGCCCGAGCGTCCTCGACCCACAGCCTGCCCGTACTGCGGGTCAGAGCACGTCGAAGACGCCACCACAGTAGACCTCGCGTTCGGCGAAGAGATCCCCTGCAAGGTCTGCAAGGGCTGTGGCCGCACGTTCTTCGAGCGGGAACGCGACTAACTGCCTGCGGTAGCCGATGCGCTTGCGCTCGGTGCGTCGATGGGCATGCGGTAGTGGAACTCGTACCGATCGGCCCGGAAGATGATCTTGGCGACCTCGACGGCGACGTCTCCGGCCCAGAAGGTCTGCCAGATCTCTATGACGGGAACGCCCGGAGGGATCTGTAGCAGCTCGATCTCGTGCGGCTTGGGGAGACGGGCGATCAGGTGCTCTTCCTCCGTGTCGACGTGATAGCCGATGGCGTCGAACCTCGGGACGATCCCCTTGCCGCCGTGCGGTCCGTCGTGCGGGTTCTCGATCTCGGTTCCGCCGGTGATGGCGAGCGGCTCCCAGGCGACGCTGATCGAGACCGGCTGGCCGCCCATGCTGATCTTGTACGAGGTCTCGGTGACCGGCGCACCCTCGTCGATCCCCAAGCGCTCGGCCACCTCGGCAGGCGCCTCGACGTGCTCCGTCGAGTGCTCCACGTCCAGCTCCATGCCGCCGCGTTCGGCTTCCTGCTGGTAGGTCGGCCGGTTGTGCGGACGCTGGAACCGATCCGGGGCCACGCGCACCACCCGCGGCGGAGGAGCTGGCGCGACGAACGCACCCTTGCCCTTGTGCGTGTAGATCAGGCCGGCGTTCCGCAGCTCTGTGATCGCGTGCTGCGCCGTGATCGTCGAGCACCCGTACTGCTCACAGATCTCCCGTTCGCTGGGCAGACGCGCATCGGGGCCCAGCTCACCGCTCTCGATCTTGCTTCGGAGGTCGTCGGCGATGACCAGGTACAGAGGCTTGTAGGGATCGCGCTCAGCCATGGGCGGATCCTCTCACATATTGCATGTGAACATAATAGGTTCAACCTCGTATGTTATTATACGAGGTTGAATTTGCTGTGCTTCATTGGTTGAGCGCCCTTCCTGGCGAGTGGAACGGAAGGAGTAAGCGAAAGAGGCAGGCCCATCCGTCGCCGCCCTGAAGGAAGTCCCGCTCAAGCGGAGAGGTTAAGTGGAACAGCAGTAAGGGCCCCGACCGTCGTCGGGGCCCTTACTGGGCGACAAAGCGCGCTTAATTCCCGGGTGGGGGCGAAGCTGGTCAGATTCAGTCGAGGTCGTATTCGCCGCGCTTGATCTGGTCGAGCGCGGCGTTCCAGGTTTCGGCCTTGAGCGCCATTACGGGGCCCTCAGGATGCTTGGAATCCCTCACTAGCGCCATGCCGCCGCACTTGCCCACCTGGACGCACTGGCCGCCGCCGTCGCCGCTGTAGCTACTCGTGCGCCACATGACGCGGCTAGACACGGAATCCGTCATCCCTTGGGTGCCCTTCTGGATCATCAGGCATCTCCTCGATCACTTGGTGGATCAGCGCGATGCTGTCGGAGGGATCGAGCGCTGACCGGCGGAGGCGTTCCAGTACCACGCTAGCGTGTGCCGTTTCCTCTGGCCTCTCGTAGTACTGGCATCCCATGAAGTGCTCTACGTAGAGCACATCCGGGTATTCCGCGAAGTGTAGGAGCGTGAACGGTCCGTCAAGGGCGAGATGATTCGTTGACCGGTAGGGGGCGATCTGCAGTTCGACGTTCGGCAGCTGTCCAAGCTCGATCAGGTGATGAAGCTGCTCGTGCATGGTGCGGGAGCTGCCGATGACGCGCCGCAGGGCCCCTTCTTCGATGATCTGAGATACCCGTAGAGGGTGCTCCGAGGACGTGAGTCGCGCCTGTCGAGCGAGGCGCGCCTCAACCGCCCGATCGATCTCCTCAGGAGTGGTGAGAACGGCCGAGGTCCGGAAGACGGCCCGAGCGTACGTTTCTGTCTGGAACAGGCCGGGGATCAGGTGGATGTCGTGCGACCGGTACTGATCGGCTTCGGACTCGAACTCCAAATAGTCACCAAAGCCGCTCTTCAGTACTGACAGGTACGAGTGCCACCACCCTTGCTTCCTCGCCTCCCGGGCGAGAGTGATCAGCTCGTCGCGGCGGGCGCCGGCGATCTCGTACGCCTCGCAGAGTTCCATCACCTCCCCGACCGTTACGCGCATTTTGGCCGTCTCGATCCTGCTGATCTTGGCTTGGCCCCATCCCAGTCGTTGCGCGACCTGCTCTCCCGTTAGTCCGAGTCCTTCGCGCGCCTGTCGCAGCTCCCTGGCCAGCCTGCGGCCACGGATCGTCGGCACGTATGCCATCGGTCCCCCTGAAAAATGTCGCTCAACATCTTGAGCAACCTCGTATACGAGGTTAGCGTACCTCTTATACGAGGTCGCGCGAGCGTCCTGGCATGAGACCCCACGTGCCTGTCTACGTCCGCTTTGACCTCGGGTCGGGGTGTGTGCAGATGGCGCGCCCCGTGGGGGAGGTCTGTGCTCCGTGCCCGTTACCCCCCAGGGCACGGAGCACAAGACCGCGACAGTAACCGGTATCAACCCCAGGAGCACCCGATGATCGTCAACAAAACGTCCGAGATGAGCACGCCCGAGCAGCGCCAGCCGGGAGGTGTCGCGCTGATGCCGCCGGACGAACGGTTCATCCAAGAGCTCTACAACCGCGCCATCGTGAACGTGTACGAGCCGTGGACCCGCGGCGGTGTCTCCTGGATCTCGCGTGCCGAAGCCCGACGCGCCGCGCGCGTGGTCAGCATCGCGCGACACAACCTCGCGATGCTGACCGAAGCGGAGGAGCGCTCCGAAGTGTCGCGCATCGTCCACTGGAACCGGCAACAAGCGGCATGACTACCGTCCAACCGCGGTACCGCCAGCGATCGCACCGGTCCCACCCATGACTACGGAGTGGCAGTCATGGCGAATTCGCAAGTCAATGTGCGTGTGGTCAACGCCTGTCCGGACGGTCACAAGTGCGACGCGACGTCCTGCATCCTCGACGGAGCCGTGGAGATCATGCTGCCGGATGAAAGCCAGCTGCATCGCTGTCGCGGCCACTGGCCGGCACTCCGGGACCTGCTGATCGCACGCGGCCACGTGATGCGCTACACCGACGCCGCGCGAGTCCGTCTGCGGCAGTGACCGCATCCGACCGAGTGCGCGTCTCTGTTAGCACGGGAGCCACGCGCTGCGAACGCCGAACGTGCCCGTTCACGGCAATGATCTCGATCCACATCAACGACAGATCGATCAACCGCACCTACGACATGTGCTGGCTGCACTGGCGCAACCTGGTAGCCCTGCACGCGAACGGAGGCGCGTCCGTGCACTACGAGGACCAAGCCGTGGAGCTTATCGCCCGGGCGAACTAGCTCCGCTCAGCACTCCGCGCATTAGGTGGCGGGCAGGCCGTTGCCGGCCTGTCCGCCACTTAATCTTCGTTCGCTTAGAGTGCGGCGAACGCCATCGGCGGCAGTGGCAGCGCTCGGCCCAGCGCGTCGGGCTCGGTCATGTTCTCTCCCTGTTCGGATGTCGAGGTTCGGCATGGGGTCGACTCCCGGACTGCGGCACCGGTTCACCGCGCCCGCGCCGCCGAAAAGGCAGTGCGCCCTTGTCGGCCCTTCGAGCCAGCCTCTTGGGGGCGGGCTCTGAGGAAGGTGGCGGCCGACCGAGGGTGGGACCATCCCATTGGGCCGTGCGGCCGGCGCGCGACCGGGGAGGAGGGCGGTGCATCCGCGGTGGCCGGTCCCTGTCGGACCATCCGGAAGTACGGCCTTCTGCTGGCGCACTGTCCCAAGATAATCAGGCTCGCTTTTTGGTGCCCGTGGACAGGTCATAGTAAATCGGTTCGGTCCCTTGAAAACTTATGCAGATGGGATACGGAAAGGTGTCATGCCCGTCGACTTCCTTCATCCGCTTGCCGAGCCATTTGATCAGCAACTTCTCCGCGACAAAAAGATAGGTGTCCAGCAGGTCGTTGTAGAGTAGCTCTTGGACGTCGAAGTCGCCGATAGAAACGGAACCTCCGGCCACGCATTCCCCTGCGCGGATGATGTTCGTTCCCCGGTCCGCTTCGGTCAGCGGTGCCCGCTCGAATGGCTCGGTGTTGGGAAAGGCGTCGAAGCCGATCCCGTACTTGTCCGTCAGCGCTTCCAGCATGACCAGCCGGGTCTCCTCCACATAAGGGAAAGCGAAGATCTGCTCGAACATCTTGATGATCGAGTCGCGCTCCCTGTCGAACGCGTCCAACATCTTGTACTGGTCTTCTGCGGGAACTTTCATCCTCTGCGTCCTTCCGCGAAATCAAGGCCACGGGACTCGAATTGACGACTCTGCGTAATCGTCGTGCCTGTTTCCGTAACCTTTCGCCGCTCCGCCCGGAGCCGCCCGTGCATCGGTCCTCGGTGCGGTGCTCATGTTGCAGGACGAGTCTGACAAGGGACGGAGGGTGCGGGTGCTGGCAACGGAGTCGGATGCCCTAGGCGGATATGAGAGGTCGCGGCCCCAGGTCAGGGGCTGGACGGGGACTGATCTGGACGACGTTCCCAGGTGGCTCGGCTGGGCTGGTCTCTTGGGGGCTCGTGGAGCGGCTCTGCCGAGCGGTCCGGGATAAGCGCGGCTGAGGCGTTCCTTAAGTGCGCCATAAGACGATCGCCGGGGGTGGGGGGAGATGAGAGGTTCGGAGCGTGGCACTGCGAACCGGCAGAAGCGCGGGCCAAACGGCGCCCGCCGACGTGTACGAGCCCGCTGCTCGGGCGTTCCGGTCGCTGTCGTGGGCGCACCGAGAGATCCTGACCGAGACGTACTTCCGCAGGCGGACGGTCAACGAGGCGGCCGCGTCGCTGGGGCTCCCCGTGGAGGTCGTCAAGGCCCGCGTCTATCACGCCCTGAAAGCGCTCCGGGAAGCCTGCGAGGCCTACGGCTGAGACGTTCCAAGGACCGGGCGCGGGCCGCACCGCAGGATGTCCGCGCCCGCGCCCTCCTCGCCGCGGACCCACGCGGCGCCTGACCTGCGGCCCGCCGCGTGTCCGCGGGCCGTTCGAGCGGTCTGCGGACGATGATCGTTGTGACGGTGCGGGACGTGGATAAGCTCTTGCGACCCGGGAACACATCAGGCAATCTCTACGTCGTAGAGAACGGAGACCGGGATGGGGGGAGCAGACGATGCGGCGTCTGAGTAGCCGTCACAGCAGTCGAATGCGCAGCCTGTCCGGTCTCCGGAGCGGCCACGGCGGGGCGTGACGTAACACCGCCCTGACCCGCGCACCGTCCGCGCCGCGGTGTCCCGTCCGGAGCGGCCAGGAGGCTCAGCACCGCGCTCCGGGCAACGGACCCGAGAGTCCTTTGAGCGGACGGCTCCTTTCCCCTGGAGGGTTGGCCGAGTCGGTAAGGCAGCGGCTTGCTAAGCCGTCGTCAGGGTCTCCCCTGCGCGAGTTCGAGTCTCGCACCCTCCGCTGATCGGCGGATAGGAACGCTGGTGCGTTCGGCGGCCTCATAAACCGCAGCAGGTGGGTTCGATTCCCACATCCGCCACCCTCGAAGAAGCCGCTGATCGCGGTTGTGATCTCTGTGCTGTGCGCCCGCTTTGCGGCATCCGCCTACTCAAGATGTCGGCCGCCTGACATCGCGCTCCATCGACATGCTGGGCTTCGCCCTGCGGGGAGCACCAGAACTGGCTGATGGGGAGAAAGCGCTGATAGCCCCGCATGGGCCGACGTGAGCCGACGGGTGCCGAACAACCGTCCTCAGCACAGGCGGGTTCGATCCCCGCGTGCGCCACGGGCGGACGGGGCGGCCGGAAGTGGACGGGGATTGTCCGGGAGGGCCGGCGGGCCGTAGGTTGCCCCCTGATGAGAGGGGAACGCACGGTCCGTTTGTTGAGCTGTCGCTGACTCGGAGGCGAGATGAGTCGCTCCCCGTTCCGTTCCCTACTAGGCCGCCCGCGGGCGAAGATCGCGGTGCTGACGTCGGCGATGCTGGCGTTCGCCGGCGCCGGAGCCGCCGCCCCGGCGGCGGCGCAGGCGGCGAAGCTGCCCGCCTACTTGGACGCGCGCCTGCCCGTGCACAAGCGTGTCGAGGACCTGCTGTCCCGCATGACGCTCGACGAGAAGATCGGGCAGATGACGCAGGCCGAGCGCGCCGCCGTCACCCCCGAGGACATCACCCGGTACCGCATCGGGTCGGTGCTGTCGGGCGGCGGGTCCACGCCCACCCCGAACACGCCGCAGGCGTGGGCGGACATGTACGACCAGTTCCAGCGCGCCGCGCTGGCCACGCCCAAGCGCATCCCGATGATCTACGGCGTGGACGCCGTGCACGGCCACAACAACCTGGTCGGCGCGACGATCTTCCCGCACAACATCGGGCTCGGCGCCACCCGCGACCCCGAGCTGGTGAAGAAGATCGGCCGCGCCACCGCCGAGGAGGTGGCGGCCACCGGCGTCGACTGGACGTTCGCGCCGTGCCTGTGCGTGGCGCGCAACGACCGGTGGGGCCGCACCTACGAGTCGTTCGGCGAGGTCCCCGAGCTGCCCGCGGCCATGTCGGTCATTGTGGACGGGTTCCAGGGCCGCAAGCTGAACGGCCCCACGTCCATTCTGGCCACGGCCAAGCACTACGTCGGCGACGGCGGCACCACCGGCGGCGTCGACCAGGGCGACACCCAGGTGTCGGAGGCCGAGCTGCGCCGCATCCACCTGCCGCCGTTCCGGGCCGCGGTCAAGCGCGGCGTCGGGTCGGTCATGGTGTCGTTCAGCTCGTGGAACGGCGTCAAGATGCACGGCCACCGCTACCTCATCACCGACGTGCTGAAGAAGGAGCTCGGCTTCAAGGGCTTCGTCGTCTCCGACTGGAACGGCATCGACCAGATCGACGGGCAGCCCGGGTTCACCCCGCAGGAGGTCAGCACCGCCATCAACGCCGGGATCGACATGGTGATGGTCCCGTACGACTGGCGGAAGTTCATCGACACGCTGCGCGCGGAGGTGCGGGCCGGGCACGTGTCCATGGCCCGCATCAATGACGCCAACCGGCGCATCCTCACCAAGAAGTTCGAACTGGGCCTGTTCGAGCGGCCGTTCGCCGACCGCAGGCACCAGCGGACGATCGGCAGCGCCGAGCACCGCGCGCTGGCCCGCCGCGCCGTGGCCGAGTCGCAGGTGCTGCTGAAGAACAAGGGGAACGTGCTGCCGCTGTCGCGCCACCACAACAAGATCTTCGTGGCGGGCAAGGCGGCCGACGACATCGGCATCCAGAGCGGCGGCTGGACGATCACCTGGCAGGGCTCGCCGGGCGCCATCACGCCGGGCACCACGATCCTCGAGGGCATCCGGCAGACGGTCGGCAAGTCCACCACCGTCGACTACAGCAAGGACGGCTCCGGCATCGACGGCTCCTACAAGGCCGCGATCGCGGTCGTGGGCGAGCTGCCCTACGCCGAGTTCGAGGGCGACCGTCCCGGCGAGATGGGCCTGGACGCCGAGGACCTGCAGACGATCGAACGGCTGCGCGCGTCCGGCGTCCCGGTGATCGTGGTGCTGGTGTCGGGCCGTCCGCTGGACATCGCCAAGGAGCTGCCCGGCTGGGACGCGCTGGTGGCGTCCTGGCTGCCGGGCACAGAGGGGCGCGGCGTCGCCGACGTGCTGTTCGGCGTCACCAAGCCGACCGGCAAGCTGCCGATGACGTGGATGGCCAGCGCCGACCAGCAGCCGATCAACCGCGGCGACGGCAAGAAGCCGCTGTTCCCGTTCGGGTACGGGCTGACCTACCGGCGGTAACGTGAGCGGGTGCCGTCCGCAGTCGTGCGCCTGAGCCGCCGCGGCGCCCTGAGCCTGGGCGCCGCGGCGGCCCTGGCCGCCGGCTGCTCCGCCGGCTCCGACGGGCCGCGGCGGCGGCTGGTCCTGGCGGGCGGCCCCGTCGACGGGCAGTACACGCCGTTCGCGCGGCGGCTGGCGCACGAGCTGCGGCGCCGCGTCGGCGGCCTCACCGTCGACGTGCTGACCACCTCCGCCAGCGTGGAGAACCTGCGGATGCTGGCGGCGGGCCGCGCCGACCTCGCGCTCGCGCTGGGCGACAGCGCCGCCGACGCCGTGGCGGGGCGCGGCGCGTTCCGCACGCCGCTGGCGGTGACCGCGCTGGCCCGGATCTACCTCAACTACACGCACCTGGTGGTTCCGCGGGACTCGCCGGTGCGGCGCGTCACCGACCTGGCGGGACGCCGCGTGTCCCTGGGCGCCGAAGGCTCCGGCACGGCGGTCGTGGGGGAGCGGGTGCTGGACGCGGCGAAACTCCCGAGCCCCGTGCGGGCCGTCCGACTCGGCCTGGCCGAGTCGTGCGCGGCGCTGGCCGCCGGCGGCGTCGAGGCGTTCTTCTGGTCCGGAGGCGTGCCGACCAAGGCGATCTCGGACCTGGCGGCGCGCACGCCGATCCGGCTGGTGCCGCTGGACGGCCTCGTCCTGGCGCTGCGCCGCGCGCACGGCCCCACCTACGTGGGCGTGTCGGTGCCCGCCGGCACCTACCGGCAGGACACCGAGGTGCCCACGGTCGGCGTGCCGAGCTACCTGATGGCGCGGCGCGACCTGTCGCCGGGCCTGGCCGAGACGGTGACGCGCGTGATGTTCCGGGCCCGCGACCGCCTGCCGGGGCCCGAAGTCCCCGGCAGCTACCTGGACGAGCGTTATGCGATCGGCACCGGGACCGTGCCGCTGCACCCCGGCGCCGTCCGCTACTACCGTTCCGTCTACGGCTGACCGGCGGGCGCCTCCAACGGCAGCCGCAGCTCGACGACCAGGCCGTGCGGGTCGGCGGGCAGCAGGTCGAGCGTCCCGCCGCCCGCGCGGGCCAGCTCGTCGGCGATGGCCAGGCCGAGGCCGCTGCCCTCGACGTTGCCGTGCCGGGGCGACCGCCAGAACCGGCGCCGCGCCGCCTCCAGCTCGCCGGGCTCCAGACCGGGCCCGTCGTCGGCGACGCGCAGCACGGCCGCCCCGTCGCGGGCCGCCAGCGACACGGTGACGTTCCCCCCGTCCGGCACGAACTTCATCGCGTTGTCGATGGCGATGTCGGCGACGCGTCCCGCGGTGTCGGCCGGGCAGTGCGCGACGAGCCGCTCCGGCAGGTCCGCGCGCAGGCGCACGGCCCGGGCGGCGGCGACATCGGCCCACGCGTCCAGCCGGGGCGCCAGCTCGGCGACCAGGTCGGTCGGCCCCGCCGCCGCGGCCGTGCCCGACTCCAGACGCGCCAGGGTGAGCAGGTCCTCCAGCATCGCCTCCAGCCGGTCGACCTCCTCCAGCGCCCGCCGGTGCTCGTCGGCGCCCGTGGCGCGCAGGTGCGGCTGGAGGTTCTCCAGCCGCAGCGACAGCACCGCCAGCGGCGTGCGCAGCTCGTGCGAGGCGTCCGCGACGAACGCGCGCTGCCGCTCCAGCGCCGCCGACACCGCGTCCGCCATCGCGTTGAACCGCTCCTCCAGACGCCGCAGCTCCGACGGCCCCGGCCCGCCGACCGCGGCGCGGGCGTGCAGGCGGCCCGCCGCGATCGCCTCGGTGGCGGCGTCCAGCTCGGCCACCGGACGCAGCGCCCAGCGGGTCAGCCGCCGCGCCGCCACCACCGCGACCGTGAACGCGGCGGCCGCGGCGCCGGCCAGCGCCAGCCACACCAGTGCGATGTCGCGGCGGGG
>NZ_BCQU01000072.1:0-33626 GCF_001552235.1 Actinomadura rubrobrunea NBRC 15275
CGAGCGGCTGCGGCGCGCCGCCGAGCTCGCCGCCCGGCTGCGGGCGCGACCGCTGTCGGACCGCATCGACGACCTGGTCCGCCGCGCCCGGCTGCCGCGCGGCACCGGGGCCGCGGGCTCCGACGGGTCGGCGCCGGGCGCGTCCGCGCTCGGGCTCACCCCGCGGGAGCTGGAGGTGCTGCGGCACGTGGCGCAGGGCCGCAGCAACCGGGAGATCGCCGAGGCGCTGTTCATCTCGGCCAAGACCGCCAGCGTGCACGTGTCGAACATCCTGGGCAAGCTCGGCGTCGCCAGCCGGGGCGAGGCCGCGGCCACCGCGCACCGGCTGGGGCTGTTCGCCCCTCCGCCGCCGTCCGGCCCCGCGACGCCCGCCGACGCGCCGCGCAACGGGACGGGAGGGCTGGAAGGCGGACACGGACGGCGCGCCTACGCCGCCCGCCGCGCCTAGCGCTCCGCCGCTCCGGCGCCGCGCCACCGCGCCGGAACGCACCCGGCTGCGCTCACCGCGTCCTATTCACCGCGTCCTATTCACCGCGTCGGTTCACCGCGCCGGTTCACCGCGCCGGGTGCGACCGCGCAGGAACCACGGCGTGCTGGTTCACAGCGCCTGATTCACAGCGCCTGATTCATGGGGCCTGATTCATGGCGCCTGATGCACGGCGCCGGGCACACCGGCGCGCCGGAGCCGGTGGCGGGGGCCTCCCCTCCCGGACCCCCGCCACCGGTTCGTCGGACCACACGGGAACTTCGGTGGCTGGCCTCCGCGCCACGGTCCGTGGAAGCTCGCGGCGCTTCTCCGCTCGGAGAGGCGGTCCGTGACCCGTCTGGCCGTCACCCAGTCTGTACGCACCCGCGCGACGCGGCCATCGCGAAACGTTCCCATTGGCATACCTAAAACCAACAGAATTGACTCCCAAGGGAACACGAGGAGTCAGGCGGGCGGCGGCGGGGCGCGTCAGCCGGGGACGCGCGCCACGCAGAAGACGGTCTGCCCGAACGGCGGGCGCACCACCCGCTCGATGGTGCGGGTCACCGGGATCACCGTCCGGTCGTAGATCTTGACCAGCCGCGGGTCGGGGTATCCGGCGCCGCCGCGCCGCACCGCCAGCCACCAGGCGATGCCGCCCAGCAGGTTGATGGGCTTGAGCACCTCGGGCACCAGGCCGGCCTCGCGGACCGACCGGCCGAGCGTCTGCGGCGTGTACCGGGTGACGTGCCCGACCTTGCGGTCGAAGTCCCCGTACAGCTGCATGTAGCCGGGGACCCAGATGATGATGCGGCCGCCGGGCTCGGTGACCGCGGCCAGGTCCTTGAGCGCCTGGACGTCGTCCTTGATGTGCTCCAGGACGTTCATCATCACGACCGTGTCGACCCGCCGCCGGATCTTGATGTCCGCGGGCAGCTCCAGTTCGATGACCTCGACGCGGTCGTTGCCGTCGTAGCGCTTGCGCAGCTGCTCCACGCAGTACGGGTCGTTGTCGCTGACCACGAGGTAGTCGAGGCGTCCGGCGAACTGCTCGGAGAAGTGCCCGAGCCCCGAGCCCACCTCCAGCAGCGACCGCCCGACGTGCGGGGCCACCATCTCGTACTCGTACCTGCGGTAGTTGCGCGCCTCGTCGCCGCCGAGGTGGTTCTCCAGGGCGCCCTCTCCGGCGGCGGGCTGCACGATCTCACCGTCCCCCGCGGAGGGGACGGCGCGGCCCGGTCCGCCCGATGGGCCCGACCCGCTGCCGAGAAGTTTGAGAAGCGTGCTGGAAATGGACTTCTTGTGACCTGGTTGCTGCATCTTCCGCTCGCTGAGTGCGTCGTCGCTGCCTGGCGTTCGGCTTGGCGTTCGCCGGATCGGCGGTCCGCGTGTCAACAACCGGGAGCGGACCGAATCTCGGGCGCGGGGTCGCGTCAGTCTACCCATCGTGCAACACCAGAACCGGCAGGCGCGTCTGTTTTCCCATGACGCATCCCATCACACGGCGTCCGTGCAGGTCACGACGGGTGAACGCGTGTCGCGGCCGGTGCGCGCGGACGGCTCCGCCTCGCCTCGTCACCGGTGATACGACGCGCTCAGCGGCAGATCTGCTCCCAGCAGACGCCGCGGCGGGCGGGCGCTCCCGTCAGATGCCACGAGAAGTCACCGTACCGGACGGCGTAGAGATGGTCGCGGCACGCCTGCTCGATGGCGTTGGGGCGGCGGACGCAGGCGTTGCCGTAGGCGTCGACGGCCGCGGTCAGCACCGCCGACCGCACCGCGTCCGTGGTCACGTCGACGCCGTGCCCGGCGAGCGACCCGCCGCCCGCCGTCCCCGCGCGGCGGTGTCCGCCGCCGGGCAGGTAGCGGTCGCCGAGCGCGCACTCCTCCGTGACCTGGACGGCGACGTGGGCGAGGACCGCGCGCCGGGTGCGCAGCCGCGCGATGCTGACGGTGCCGTCCCGGAACAGGACGGGAGACCGGCCGGGACCGGACGGCAGCGCGAGGCCGGCGGGAACGCCGAGCCGGCGCACGGCCATGATCACGAGCGCGTCGATGTCGGGGAGCGCGACGGGACGGCGCTCCGCCGCCGGCGGGACGGCCGGGGGCAGCCTGCGCACCAGCGTGAACAGCAGGCTGCCCGGGCCGGTGAAGACGGCGTCCCCCCCGGTGGCCCGCCGGACCACGCGCACCCCGTCGCGGGCGCAGGCGGCCAGGTCGACCGCGCTGTCCAGGTCCTGGAACCGCCCGACGACGACGCTGGGGTCGTTCTGCCAGACGCGCAGCACGGGCGCCGCGGCCACCGACCGCACGACGTCCCGCGCCGCCGCGCCGTCCGGCGGCGCCGCGCAGCCGTCGCCGGGGCGCGCCGGGGGCGGCACCAGCCCGGCCCTCGCCCAGCCGGGGCCGAGCGTCATCGGCGAGGGGACTCCCGCGCGTGCGAGCGCCTCGTCCAGGGCGAGGTTCCACACCGGATCCCGCGTGTCGTCCTCGACGACGCTGAGCATCGGAACGGCCTCCGCACTCGTCCCCACCGGTCTCACAAGACCGGTCTTGACCCGGCGGGCACCCGTCTCTCTGGCGCGCGCCGCGTTTCCGCAACATAGCGAGCGGGCGCATAGATCGCAGTCAGGCGGTTTTCATATGGCGACACTGCTTCATACGGCGACACTGCTCATACGGCGACGCTGCTTCATATGGCGACACTGCGCGCGGCCGCCTGTCCGGTGCGCGCAGTGTCGGAGACGACGAGCGTCGGCGGACGCTCACCCGATGGTGCGGTGCACGTTCTTCCTCTTGCTCGGCCCGGGCTCGGGGTGCGCGATCCACGGTCCCGGAATGGACGGGTCGAGCACGCCCTCCTCCTGCCAGATGAAGTCGCCGTTCAGGACCTGCCGGGCGAGCCTGCTGTCGAGCACGTCGGTGTTGTGCCACATGCCGGTGAACAGCTCGTCGATCCGCACGCGGGCCTGCCGGCAGAACGCGTCCGCCAGACGCAGCGCGGACTCGCCCGGGTCGCGCCCGTTCAGGCCGAACATCGCGCCGTTGACGGCGTCGGCGTGGGCGCGGACGCACACCGCGCTCATCGCGAACAGCTCGGCGCCGATGTCGACCATCCGGGCGAGGAAGCCCTGCCGGCGCTCCAGCCCGCCCTGCCAGCGGCTGACCGCGTAGAACGTGGACCGCGCCAGCTTGCGCGAGGTGCGTTCGATGTAGCGCAGGTGCTTGGCCAGCGGCCCGAACTCGGCGTAGGCGCCGGGACGCTGCCCCGGCCCCGCCAGCAGGGTCGGCAGCCAGCGGGCGTAGAAGCCGCCCGCCCGCGCCACCGCCCGGGCCTTGCGCGCGGGGGACGCCTCGGGGTCGATGATGTCCCCGGCGACCGACAGGTGCGCGTCCACCGCCTCCCGGGCGATGAGCAGGTGCATGATCTCGGTGGAGCCCTCGAAGATCCGGTTGATGCGCAGGTCGCGCAGGTACTGCTCGACCGGCACGCCGCGCTCGCCCCGAGCGGCCAGCGACTCGGCCGTCTCGTAGCCGCGGCCGCCGCGCAGCTGCATCAGCTCGTCGGCGATCCGCCAGGCCGTCTCCGTGCCCCACAGCTTGGCCAGCGCCGCCTCGATCCGGATGTCGTTGCGCTCGTCGTCGGCGAGCTGGGCCGACAGGTCCACCATCGCCTCCAGCGCGTACGACGAGGCCGCGATGTAGGCCACCTTGCGCGCGATCGCCTCGTGCTCGCCGATCGAGCGGCCCCACTGGACCCGCTCGCGCGACCATTCGCGGGCCACCTTCGTCCCCCACTTGCCCGCCGCCGCGCACAGCGCGGGCAGCGACAGCCGTCCGGTGTTCAGCGTGGTCAGCGCGATCTTCAGCCCGGCGCCCTCGGACCCGATCAGGTTGGCGGCCGGGACGCGCACGTTGTGGAAGCGGGTGACGCCGTTCTCGATGCCGCGCAGGCCCATGAAGGCGTTGCGGTTCTCCACGGTGATGCCGGGGGAGTCGGCCTCGACCACGAACGCCGAGATGCCGCCGCGGTGCCCGTCGCCCCGCGGGACCCGCGCCATCACCACCAGCAGGTCGGCGACGACGCCGTTGGTGGTCCACAGCTTGACGCCGTTGAGCACGTACTCGTCGCCGTCGGGGACGGCGGTGGCGCTCAGCCGGGCCGGGTCCGAGCCCACGTCCGGCTCGGTGAGCAGGAACGCGCTGATCTCGTTGACGCAGCGCGGCAGCCACTTGTCCTTCTGCTCGGCGGTGCCGAACAGCTTGACCGGCTGCGGCACCCCGATCGACTGGTGCGCCGACAGCAGCGCGCCGATCGCGGGGCTCACCGAGCCGACCAGCATGAGCGCGCGGCCGTAGTAGAGCTGGCTGAGCCCCAGCCCGCCGTATCGGCGCGGAATCTTCATGCCGAACGCGCCGAGCTCGCGCAGCCCTTTGACGACCTCGTCGGGAATGCGCGCCTCGCGTTCGATCACCAGCGGATCGACCTTGGTTTCCAAGAATTCGCGCAGCCGGGCCAGGAACTCCTCGCCCGCGCGGCGCGACTCCTCGTCGGGCCGCGGATGCGGGTGGATGAGATCGAGCCGGAAATCCCCCAAGAACAGCTGCTTGCCGAAACTCGGCAGCCGCCATTCGGTCTCCCGGGCCTCCTCGGCCACCTTGCGCGCGGTGCGCTCGTCGACCGCGGCCGGGGCGGCGCCCCCGGCCGGACGGGTGCTGTGACTCGACTGGCTCATGTCGGCTCCTCCGACGCGCTCCGTCGCTACCCGCGAAGTTACTGCCCAGTTGTACCGCTGAGTAGCCCCCTGTGCTGTTTTCGGAGATGCCCTCTGTGACGGTCCGGAAACACCGATATGCGGAGCGCCGAGAACGCCGGTAAAGGGGCATCCCAAAGGGCGGGTTAAATCCCTCTCACTTCCCTGAAGGCCATGCCAAACGACGGCAAAGATGATCCAATGAGGTCAGTGTCGTCGAACCACTTGACCCTGCGACACCAGAGGAGTTCGCTGTGCGTGATGGGTGAGACACGGAAGCCGACCCTCATCGCCTCGGTGCAGCGCGCGCTGCACCTGATGGAGGCCGTGGCGTCCCATCCGAACGGCGCCCCGGCCAAGCAGCTCGCCCGCGAGGCGCGCCTCCCGCTCGCCACGACCTACCACCTCCTGCGCACGCTGGCGCACGAGGGCTACGCCACGCGGCTGTCCGACGGCGTGTGGGTGCTCGGCGACCGCATCCGGGCGCTGCACGGGCAGAGCCGGACCCAGCAGCTCCTGGCGCGGATCCGCCCCAGCCTGGTCGCGCTGCGGGACGAGCTCGGCGCCGCGTCGTACTTCGGCATGCACGTCGACGGCGAGATCCGCATCATCGACGTCGCCGACGGCCCGCGCACCCCGCGGGTGGACCTGTGGGTCGGCTTCACCGAGGCCGCGCACGCCACCGCGATCGGCAAGTGCCTGCTCAGCCAGCTCGACGAGGAGCGCCGCCGCGAGTACCTGTCGCGCCATCCGCTGATCGACCTGACCCCGCACACCATCACCGAGCCGCGGCGCCTGCTGCGCATGCTCGAGACCCCGTCGGGGATCTCCCTGGACCACGAGGAGTACGCGATCGGCACCGGGTGCGCCGCCGTCCCGGTCACCGACGCCACCGGGTCGGTCGTCGGCGCGCTGGCGGTGTCCTGCCGCAGCAGCAAGCTGCCCCGCATCGAGGCGTCGGCGCACCGCATGAAGGCCACCGCGGCCCGCATCCAGCGCACCCTCTCCCTGGCCCTGTGACGCTCCCTGGCACGTGACGGCGCTCGGACCGTGCGACCGGCCCGCCCACCGCGCCATTCGGCGGCGGGAGGCCCGCGCGTCGGCCGGCGGAGCAGCCGGCGCCTGCGCGTCGGCCCGGGCGGCGGCGACGGGTCAGGAGCGCGGGGAGATGCCGTGGGCGCGCAGGCGGGCCTCCAGGTCGCGGATGCGGCGCTGGTCCTCCTCGTGGCGGCGCTCCAGGTCGCGCACGCGCGACTCCAGCTCCAGGATGCGCCGGATCGCCGGCAGCGTCAGCCCCTCCTGGACCAGTTCGACGACGTACTGGACGCGGGTGATCTCGACGCGCGAGTAGCGCCGCTGCCCGCCCTCGGTGCGGCGCGGCCGGACCACCTGGTACTCGTCCAGCCTGCGCAGGAACGCCTGGCGCAGGTCGAGCATCGCGGCCACCTGGCCCACCGTGTACAGGGGGGCGTGGTCATCGTCGATCGGCAACGTCGCCATCTCACCCGTCCGATCCTGGTCCCTGCCCGATCATGCCGGAAGGTTCCCGGTACGCGCCCGCCGCATGCGCGAGGGCGCGGCGGGACGGTGCCCGCCGCGCCCTGCATTCTCCCGGGTGCGGCTCAGCGCCCCAGCAGCGCCTTCTTGTCGGCGCGCTTGATCGCGATCTTGCGCGGCTTGGCCTGCTCGCGCACCGGGATCCGCACCGCCAGGACGCCGTTGTCGTAGGCGGCCTCGACGGCGTCGGCGTCCAGGTGCTCGGGCAGGTAGACGCGCCGGGTGAAGGTGCCCATGACGCGCTCGCGCACGAACGCCCAGTCGTCCTCGCCGATCTGCTCCTCGCGCCGCGCGCTGACCGTCAGCACGCCGCGGTCGACGGTCACGTCGATGCTGTCGGGGTCGATGCCGGGCAGGTCGAAGCGGAGCACGACGTCGTCCTCGCGGCGGATGCCGTCCATCGGCATGGCCGCGCGCTCGCTCGCCTGGCTCCAGAACTGCCGGGTCATCCGGTCGAACTGGCGCTCGAACTCCTGGATGATCGGGTCGATCGAGGTCAGCAGCATGGTCCCACCTCCGTACGACTGCGGTCGCGGAACTTCGACCTTCGCTTGGACCAAACCTCCAACTCGACTTGTATATTTCCTCTCATCCGGTGTTCAAACATCTTCCCTGACGAGCTGGAGACTTCTACGCGCCGCGGAACCGCGGGGCGCGTCCCTCCAGGTAGGCGGCGATCCCTTCCTTGGCGTCCGCGCTGCCGGCCAGCTCGACCAGCTCGCCGAGCAGATGGGCCACCTGGTCCTCCAGCGGACGCCCCTCGACGGCGAAGAACGCGTCGCGCCCGCGGCGCAGCGCGAGCGGGCTCTTGGACGCGATGAGCCGGGCCAGCTCGTCCACCCGCGCGTCCAGGTCCGCGCGCGGCACCACCTCGGTGACCAGGCCGATGTCGCGCGCCTCGGCGGCGCCGATGCGCTCGCCGGTGTAGTAGAGCCGGAACGCGTGCTTGGGCGGGACGTTCCGGTTGACGATCGCCATGATCATCATGGGCCACAGGCCCACGTTGACCTCCGGCGTGGCCAGCGTGACGTCCTCGGCGGCGATCACCAGGTCGCAGGCGGCGGCCAGCCCCAGCCCGCCGGCCACGGCGTGCCCGGCCAGCCGGGCGATGATCGGCTTGCCCAGCCGGGGGAACGCGGTGAACAGCCGGTACGGGGCGCTGGCCCGGATCGCCTCCGGATCGGCGACCGGGCGCCCGTCGCGCTGCGCCGCGCCGAGGCCGCCCAGGTCGGCGCCGGCGCAGAAGGCCCGGTCCCCCGCCCCGGTGAGGACGATCACGCGGACCTCGTCGTCGTCGCGGGCCCGGCCGAACGCGTCGAGCAGCTCCTCGATCATCTGGTCGGTGAGCGCGTTGCGGGCCTGCGGCCGGTTGAGCGTGATGCGGGCGACGTGGTCGGCCGTCTCGTACAGGATCGCGTCGTACATGTGCCTCCTCGAACAGACCCCTCTCAGAAGACGAGCGGCGGGCGGAGCCCGGAAGGCTCCGCCCGCCGCAGGTCGCCGGCCGCGGGTCAGACCCGCTCGATGATGGTGGCGTTCGCCTGGCCGCCGCCCTCGCACATCGTCTGCAGGCCGTACCGGCCGCCGGTGCGCTCCAGCTCGTGCAGCAGCTTGGTCATCAGGATGCCGCCGGTGGCGCCGAGCGGGTGGCCCAGCGCGATCGCGCCGCCGTTGGGGTTGGTCTTCTCCAGCGACGCGCCGGTGTCGCGCGCCCACGCCATCGGGACGGGCGCGAACGCCTCGTTGACCTCGAAGACGTCGATGTCGTCGATCTTCAGCCCGGCGCGCGCCAGCGCCTTCTCGGTGGCCGGGATCGGGCCGGTCAGCATGTAGACCGGGTCCGAGCCGCACACCGCCAGGGTGTGGATGCGGGCGCGCGGCGTCAGGCCGTGCCGCCGGACGGCCTCCTCGGAGGCGATCAGCAGCGCCGCGGCCCCGACCGAGATCTGCGAGGCGACGGCCGCGGTCAGGTCCCAGCCCTCGCGCAGCGGCTTCAGCTCCGCCATCTTCTCCAGCGAGGTGTCGGGGCGGGCGCCCTCGTCCTTGGCCAGCCCGGCGATCGGCGCGATCTCCCGGTCGAAGTGGCCCGCCTCGATGGCCCGCACCGCGCGCCGGTGGCTCTCCAGCGCGTACTCCTCCATGTCGCGGCGGCTGAAGCCCCACTTCTCGGCCATCAGCTGGGCGCCGCGGAACTGCGAGATCTCCTGCTGGCCGTACCGCTCGCCCCAGCCCTCGCCGTAGGGGAACGGCATGCCCTTCTCCAGCGCCATGGTGACCGACGAGCCCATGGGCACCATGGCCATCTGCTCGACGCCGGCCGCCACGACCAGGTCCTGGGTGCCCGACAGCACGCCCTGCGCGGCGAAGTGGATCGCCTGCTGGGAGGAACCGCACTGGCGGTCGATGGTCACGCCGGGCACGCTCTCGGGCAGGCCCGCCGACAGCCAGGCGGTGCGCGCGATGTCCAGCGACTGCGGGCCGACCTGCATGACGCAGCCCATGATCACGTCTTCCACCGCCGACGGGTCGACGCCGGTGCGGTCGACGAGCTCCCGGAGCACGTGGGCTCCCAGGTCGGCGGGGTGGATGTCCTTCAGGGCGCCCTTCTTGGTGCCGACGGGGGTACGGACCGCGCCGACGATGTACGCCTCGGCCACTGCGCCTCCATGAGTCCGGTCGGTTCCGTCCCGAAACCGAGCGCGATTCGGTCGTCAGTACGAGGTTACCTCCCCCGGGGACCGACCACCTATCACCCGGGGTCGCCTCCGCCGGAGGCTATCCGAGCAGGTCCTTGACGACCCCGGCGGCGCCGATCGCGGCGCAGGTCCCGGCCGCGGCGGCGGTCCCGGCGGTGGCCCACGGCGACACGCCGCCGCGGGTCTTGAGGGCGGCGGCGGTGTCGAGCGCGTCGGTCAGCAGGCCGAACCGCATCCACGTCCGGCGGCCCGAGGGGCCGCTGAGCAGGTAGCCCGCCCCCAGCACGAGCTCCCTGGCGGCGAACAGGCGCACCGCGTAGTCGCGGCCCGCGTCGGCGCCCCGGCCCATGCCCACCAGCCGGGCCGTCAGCCGCGGCGCGGCGAACGCCGCGACGCCGAGCGCGACCCGGCCGCGCGCCACCTGGACGAGAAGATCGTCGATTCGGTCACGGTTCTGGTCGGTGTTCGCATCTGCCACGCCCGTGAGGCTAGCCCCGAACCGAACGAGATTCGAGTACCCGGGCCGGGCGTCCGGGCCCGTCTATCGTTCAAGAGACAGCACCCCTCCGGAACGAAGGTGACCATGGAAGGGATCCTCGCTCTCGGCGTCACCGCCCTGCTGTGCGCGTTCTGCGTGCGCTGGGCCGCGGCGAAGCTGCGGCTGACGGTGCCGACGCGCACGGCGGTGATCGTCGTCTTCGTCCTCGCCGTGCTGGCGCTGTACGGGCGGACCCTGCGCTAGGTCCGAACTTTCTCCCCTCCCGGTGAGTCACACCGGGAGAAGGCTCACCCGCCCCCGCCGTCCCGCCGGAGCCCGAGGCCCCGGCGCCGCGAGGGGCCGCCCGGCCGAGCCGACCTGAGCCGAGGGAGACGAACGTGCCGCAACCGGCGACGCCCAGCCACCGACCCGGCGGCACGGTCGCCCCGCCTTTGCGGCGGCTGCTGGAGTTCACCGAACCGTCGTCCGACGACGTCTGCCTGGACGTGGCGCGCGGACCCGGACCGCTGCCGCGCGCGCTGCGGCCGTGGGTGCGGCACGTCGCCGCCGTGGACGCGCCGCCGCCCCTGATCCGCGAGAGGAACGGCCGGATGCCCACGGTCGCCTTCGGCGCCGGCCCGGCCCGCGTCCACGGCGGGAGCGACCCGGTGCGCGCCGCGCCCCGCCCGCGGGCCCGCGGGCGCGGCGGTCCGGACGGCCCGGCCTCCCCCATCCGCGCCGTGCGGCCGGTGCCGTACGACGGCGACGGCGCCCGCCGCCACGACCCCGACACCCCGACCGTCCGCGCCGACGCGACCGCCCTGCCCTACCGCACCGGCGCCTTCACGCTGGTCACCGTCCGCTCCTCGCTGCTGCGCCTGGGGGACCCGCGGCGGGTGCTGCCGGAGCTGCTGCGGGTGTGCCGCCCCGGCGGCAGGCTCGTCGTCGCGGAGCTCGTCCGCCCCGCCGCGGCCGGGCGCGACCGCGACCGGCTGGAACGGCTGCGCGACCCCGACCACCCGGGGACGCCGTCGGTCGCCGAGCTCACCGAGCTGATCGCCTCGGCGGGCGGCGGCATCCGGCGGCTGGACGTGTTCACCGTGGAGCGGCCGGTGGAGCCGTGGCTGGCCGAGTGCCGCGACCCGCGCGCCGCCGAGCGCATCCGCGACGCGCTCGTCGAGGAGGTCGGCGGCGGCCCCCGCACCGGCGCCAGGCCCCGCCTGATCGGCGGCGAGCTGTGGTTCACCCAGAACTGGGCGCACATCGCCGCCGAACCGGTCCAGGGACGGGTTCCGGCGCCGGTTCAGGGGACGAGCACGGCGGCGCCCGTGAAGTGACCGGCGGCGAGGTCGGCCAGGGCCTTGTCGGCCTCGTCCAGGGCGTATTCGGTGGTGGTGACGGTGATGCCGAGCCGCGCGGCCAGCGCCAGGAACTCCTCGCCGTCGGCCCGCGTGTTGGCGGTGACCGAGCGGAGCTGCCGCTCCTGGAACAGGTGCCGCTCGTAGTTGAGCTGCGGGATGTCGGTCAGGTGGATCCCGGCGACGGCGAGGGTGCCGCCGCGGTCCAGCCGGCGCAGCGCCACGGGCACCAGGTCGCCGGCCGGGGCGAAGATGATCGCCGAGTCCAGCGGGTCGGGCGGCACGTCGAACGAGTCGCCCGCCCAGACCGCGCCGAGCGACAGCGCCAGGTCGCGGGCGGCGGCGCTGCGGGTGAACACGTACACGGCCGCGCCCTCCGCGATCGCGATCTGCGCGGCCAGGTGCGCCGAGCCGCCGAAGCCCCACACGCCGAGCGCCCCGCCCGGCGGCAGGGCGGCGCGGCGCAGCGCCCGGTACCCGATGATCCCCGCGCACAGCAGGGGCGCGACGCGCACGTCGTCCAACTCCTTGGGCAGGGCGTAGGCGTAGGCGTCGACGGCCAGCGCGTACTCGGCGTAGCCGCCGTGCGCGTCCCAGCCGGTGTACACCGACTCCGGGCACAGGTTCTCCGCCCCGCGGCGGCAGTGGCGGCACGCGCCGCAGGTGCCGCGCAGCCACGCCACCCCGACCCGGTCGCCGACGCCGAAGCGGCAGCCCGGACCGGTCGCCGTCACCTCGCCGACGATCTCGTGCCCGGGGGTGACGCCGGGCAGGTGGACGGGCAGGTCGCCCTCGGCCACGTGCAGATCCGTGCGGCACACGCCGCACGCCCGCACCCGGAGCAGCAGCTCGCCCGGCCCCGGCTCGGGCACGTCCCGCGCGATCAGGCTCAGCGGCCCCGTCTCGATCGGTCCCGGTCGTTCGACACTCCACGCCCGCACGTGTCCCACGGTACGCGCGCCGCCGTCTTGATCAAGAGTTCTCAGGCGCGCAACGGAAGCTCGAACCACACCGCCTTGCCGTCGGCGGTGGGCCGGGCGCCCCAGCGGGTGGCGAGCTGGTCGACCAGGTACAGGCCGCGGCCGCCCTCGTCGGTCTCGCCCGCGCTGCGGATGCGCGGCAGCCGCATGTCGGCGTCGAACACCTCGACCCAGACCGCGTCGGCGCCGCGCCGGAGGCGCAGCCGGAACTCCTTGGCGGCCGGTTCGCGGCGGCCGACCGGCGCGTCCAGCGGGCCCGGGTCGAACAGCGGCTCGGGCGTCGGCACGGGCGCGGGCAGCGGCCCGGACGCGGCGCCGGCGGCGGCCAGGGCGCCGGGCACGGCCCAGTCGTCGTCGGCGTCGGCCAGCGAGTCGGCCGCCGAGTCGGCCGCCGAGGGGCCGCTGTTGAACCGCACCGGCGGCGGGCCGTCCAGGACGAGTTCGCGGCGCGGCGCCGGGGTGGCGGCGGCGTGCAGCACCACGTTGGTGACCACCTCCGACACCAGCAGGCACGCCAGCTCGGCCTGCTCGTCCAGCATGCCCCAGGAGGCGAAGGTGTCGGCGGCCATCCGCCGCGCCTCCGACACCATGATCGGCTCGGCCGGGAAGGTGCGCTCCTCGACGGCCAGCTCCTCGGGCGAGGTGCGGATCACCACGATGGCCACGTCGTCGTCGATGTCGCCGGGCACCGCGTCGAACGCCGCGCCCGCGATCGTCTCCACGTCCCGGTCCGCCACCGCGGCCACGGCCTGGCGGACCAGCTCGCGCGACTCCTCGCGGGTGTAGTACTCGCCGTCGGGGCGGGGCCGCCGGTCGATCAGCCCGTCGGTGTAGAGCACCAGCGTGGACCCGGGCTTGAGCTCGGCGGACTCCTCGTTGAACAGCAGCTCGCCGCCCATTCCGGGCGACCGCAGGCCGAGCATCCCGCCCTCGCTGCGGAACGTCAGCTCGCCCACCTCGCCGTCGGTGATCAGCAGCGGCGGGTCGTGGCCGGCGTTGGCGAACTCCAGCACCCGCGACCAGGCGTCGTAGACGAAGTAGGTGCACGACACCAGCGGCGGCCGGACCTCGTCGTCGCCGACGGGCGCCCAGCCGGACCTGTGCCGCTGCGGCCGGGTCATGGTGCGCACCCATTCGTCGAGCTTGCGCAGGATGTCGGCGGGCGGCTTGTCGTCCTGGGCGAAGGCGCGCAGCGCGGCGCGCAGCTGGCCCATCACGGCGGCGGCGCGGGCGCCGCGGCCCTCCACGTCGCCGATGACCAGCCCGACGCGGCCGGCCGACAGCGGGATCACGTCGTACCAGTCGCCGCCGACCTGGGTCTGGATGCCGTGCCCGTGCGACTCCAGCGGGCGGGCGGGCTCGTACCGCCAGGCGATCTCCAGGCCGTCCAGCCGGGGCGGCCGCTCGCCGGGCAGCAGGTCCTTCTGGAACGCCAGCGCGGTCTCGCGCTCGGCCTCGAACAGCAGCGCGTTGTCGATCGCCAGCGCGACCCGCCCGGCGATGGCGCCCATCAGGTCGCGGTCGAAGCCGTCGTAGTGCGGGTCGGGCCGCCGGGTCAGGTTGGACAGCGCCACGCTCATCACGCCGAGCAGCTCGCCGCGCACCAGCAGCGGCGCCGAGATCACCGAGGTGATGCCGAGCTCGTCGCCCAGGCGCCGGTCGGCCATGCCGGCCGCGGAGTAGCGGTGGCGGACCATGTCCTCCACCAGGACCGCGTCGCGCCGGTTCATGGCCTTGGCGGCGAAGTGCCCGGCCGGGTAGGAGACCGGCTCGCCGACCTCGGCCCAGGTGCCGGGCGGCGGGGTCCAGCCGCCGGCGTGCCGGGACACCCGCCGGTACAGCCGGTCGCCGCTGAACAGGTCGATGAAGCAGTGGTCGGCGAACTGCGGCACCAGCGTGTCGGCGACGTGGCGCAGGGTGGTCTCCAGCTCCAGCGACCCGGCCAGCCGCTCGCCCACCCGTTCCAGCAGGCCGTAGCGCTCGTGCTCGCGCTGGTTGCTGCGCAGCGCCTCGCGTGCGAAGATCACCACACCGTCGACGGCGCCGGACGGGTGGCGCAGCGGCACGGCGTGCGCGCGCGTGTAGACGGTGGTGCCGTCCACGCGCAGGTTCGAGAACGTGCCCTCCCACACGCCGCCTTTGAGGACGTGCCGGGCGAGCTCGGTGGCCTGCTCGTGGTCCTCCTCGCTGATGCCCAGCGACAGGACCGAGTGGCCGATCAGGTCGTCGCCGTCGATGCCGAACAGGCGGCGGGCGAAGTCGTTGCGGTAGATGATGTTGCTGAACCGGTCGCAGACGATGACCGCCATCTCCATCTGGTTCAGCACGGTCTCGGGCGGCAGCTGCGCCTCGAACGGGGGTTCCTCGGGTCGTCTCATCAGGCCGTCCGCCGCCTTCCGGCCCGCGTTCGCGCGCCCCCCGTCGCCGCCCTCGGGCACGCCGACGCCAGCGGTGCGGCCGTTCTCGGGGTCGCCGCCCGCCGCGTGGTGAACCGCCCTGCCGTCGTGCCCGCTCTCCTCGTGTCCGTGTGCGTCGCCGGGCCCGGTCGCGTCCCCCGCTCGGGAGGCGCCGCCGTGGGGCCCTGCGGCCGCGCCGTCCGCGTGTCCGCGCCCGAGGCGGCGCCCACGGTGCGTCGCGACGCGGACGCCTTGCGTATCTCACTCGTATTGAACGACGAACCCCTCGCCGGGATACGCCCGAACGCCGAGACGATATGGAGATCTTCGGTATAGACACGCGCGCGCAGGGGCGGGAATCGGGGCGTACCGCACGGCACGCCCGCCCGTCGCGACGGCGCCGACGGTTCCGCGCGGGAGTCAGCGGCTGCTGACGAACACGTGCTCGGCGATGGACCGCGGCAGCTCGCTGTAGGGACTGTCGGCCTCGTCGTCACACGTCACCCGCACCCCGTCGTCGGTCGCCCGAAGCGTCACCTCTCGCCCCGGTTGTATCCCGATTTGCTTGAGTTTAAGCATCAGCTCGTGATCGCTTTGCACCTGCTCGCTGATGCGGCGGATGACGGCCGGGGCGCCGTCCGGGCTCGCGGCCTCGCTCATCGACGACAGCGGGGCGCTGTCCTTGTCGTCGCCGTGCGCGCCCAGTTCGTCCAGACCCGGGATGGGGTTCCCATGGGGGCAGTGCGTGGGGTTGCCGAGCAGGGCCACCAGGCGCCGCTCGACGTCCTCGGACATCACGTGCTCCCAGCGGCACGCCTCGATGTGGACGTCCTCCCAGGGCAGCCCGATCACGTTGACCAGCAGGCACTCGGCGAGGCGGTGCTTGCGCATCACGCGGGTGGCCAAACTGCGCCCGGTCGGGGTCAGCTCGAGGTGCCGGTCCCCCTCGACCCGCAGGAGCCCGTCGCGCTCCATCCGCGCCACCGTCTGGCTCACCGTCGGACCGCTCTGCGAGAGCCGTTCGGCGATGCGTGCGCGAAGAGGAACGATGCCCTCCTCTTCGAGCTCCAGAACCGTACGGAGGTACATCTCCGTGGTATCGATCAGGCCGTGTGAGGTCACAGCTCCCTCCAGACTTGTGCTTTTGAGTCTACGCGTTTTGCGCGACCCGCGACGGCGCCTGCGCATAACCCCGTGACGGCGGGTACGGGAAAACGCGCAATGACGGCGAATCCTTCCCATGACGCCGGTCCGTTCCTGCCGGACGACCCCGGGTCGCGGACGGATCTGAAGGCGCTGCGCGAGGCCGCCGCCGGATGCCGCGGCTGCCCCTTGTACGCAAATGCGACCCGAACGGTTTTCGGCGAGGGCGCGGCGCACGGCCGCGTCGTTCTCGTCGGCGAGCAACCCGGCGATCAGGAGGACCGCCGGGGCAGGCCGTTCGTCGGCCCGGCCGGGCGGCTGCTGGACCGGGCGCTGGAGGAGGCGGGAATCGCCCGCGGCGACGTGTACGTCACCAACGCCGTCAAACACTTCAAGTACAAGCGGACGGCGGGCGGCAAGCGCCGCATTCACCAAACGCCGAACGTCGGGGAAATGCGGGCGTGCCGCCCGTGGCTGGCGGCCGAGCTGCGCGCCGTGGAACCTGACGTGGTGGTGGCGCTGGGCGCCACGGCCGGCAAGGCGCTGCTGGGGCCGGCGTTCCGCGTCGGCGAGCGGCGCGGCGAGCTCATCCCCATGCCGGACCCGGACGCGCTCGGCACCCCCGCGGCGGCGCGCGAGGCCGAGGCCGCCGGGCGGGCCGGCGACCGGGACGCGGGCTGGAACGGGGCGCTGCTGCTGGCCACCGTCCACCCGTCGGCGGTGCTGCGCGCCGACGACCGCGACGCGATGTACGCCGGGCTGGTCGGCGACCTCGAGGTCGCGGCCGCCGCCCTCGGCCGGGACGCCGCGTAGCGGCGGGCCCCGGCGGGCCTGGGCTCGTCAGGCTTCGCTGCCGGCGGCGGGCTGCTTGTCCGCGGGCGCGCCGCGCACGTCGGCGGGCGCGGCGGTACGGGTGTCGTAGCGCAGCAGGGCGGGGACGCACAGCCCTGCCGCGACCACCAGGGCGGCGCAGGCGAGCCCGCCGCCCACCCACGAGGCCGTGGCGCCGGCGACGGCGGCGGTGGCCCCGGCGCGCAGGTCGCCGAGGCGCGGACCGCCCGCCACCACGACGGTGAAGACGCCTTGGAGCCGTCCGCGCATCTCGTCCGGCGCGTACGTCTGCAGCATCGTCTGCCGGAACACCGCCGACACCAGGTCGGCCGCGCCGGCGACGGCCAGCAGCGCCACGGCCAGCCACAGCTGGCGGGCCAGACCGGCGGCGGCGACCGCCAGGCCCCAGGCGGCGATCGCCGCGACGAGGGCGACGCCCTGCCGGTGCACGCGTCCGATCCAGCCGGACATCAGGCCGCCGATGAACGCGCCGATGGCGATGGAGGCGAAGAGCCAGCCGACCGCGTCCTCCCCGCCGAACCGGGTCTCGGCCACTTCGGGGAAGAGCGCGCGGGGCATGGCCACGCCCATGGCGATGATGTCGACGACGAACGACATCATCAGAACCGGCTGGGTGGCCAGGTAGCGCAGTCCTTCGACCACCGACCGCAGGCCGGGGGTGCCGGTCACCTCCCCCAGCGGCGGGATGGCGGGCAGGCGCAGCGCCGCGTACAGGCCCACGGTGAACAGCGCGGCGTCCGCCGCGTAGGCGGCCGCGTAGTTCCAGCGGGCCAGGACCACCCCGGCCACGAGCGGTCCGGCGAGCATGCCGACCTGGCTCGCGGTGAAGTTGAGGGTGTTGGCGGCCGGGACGAGGGAACGGTCCAGCAGCCGGGGGATGATCGCGTTGCGCGTCGGCGAGGCGACCGCGAAGCCCGTCGCCTGGACCGCCACCACCGCCATGATCAGCCACAGCCGGTCCAGGCCGAGCAGGGCCTGGACGAGCAGCAGCAGCGTCGCCGTCCACATCACGCAGGACGAGCCGAACAGCAGCCGCCGCCGGTCCATGTGGTCGGCGATCGCCCCGCCCCACAGTCCGAACACGATCAGCGGGACGAGGTTGACCACGCCGAGCACGCCCACCCAGAAGGACGAGCGGGTCATGTCGTACACCTGGACGGGCACGGCGACGGCGGTGACCTGGAAGCCGACGAACGACACCGCCTGCCCCAGCCACAGCCGCCGGAAGGCGGGGTGCGCGAGCGGGCGGGTGTCGATCGCGACGCGGCGCATCCAGGCCCGGCGGTCCGCGCGCGGCGTCCGCTCGCGCGCCCGGTCCGAAGGCGCGTCGGGGGCCTGGGGATCAGAAGGTTCGGAGGCGTTCTGCACGGTCTCTCGTTCGCGTGGATCGTTAGCCCGGTTAAGTATCAATTCGCCTAGCCTACGAACCCGCGACCCCGCTTTGCCAATCCGGCTTTCGTTCCGGACATGTCCGCACAGACACGAGCCAACAGACACGTGCCTGGAGACAGTCAGAAGGTCCGGGACAGGAGGTCCCGGACCTGCGAGCGCGGAGGCAGAGCGCCGCTGACGGCGCGCCGGACTAGGGGGACAGGCGTTCCAGTCGCCAGGTCGTCGCGTCCGGGGACGGGCGGCGGTAGCGAAGGCGGTCGTGCAGCCGGTTGGGCCGCCCCTGCCAGAACTCGATGGCCGTCGGCACCACGCGGAAGCCGCCCCAGAAGTCCGGGAGCGGCACCGCGTCGGCCTCGGCCGCGGCGCGCTCCGCCCGCGCGGCGCGCTCGTCGCGGGTGCCGGGTCCCGTCGCGGCCGCGGCCGGATCCGGCCACCGGGCGGCCAGTTCGGCCCACCGGGCCTCCAGTTCGTCGCGGCGGCCGATCACCGACGACTGCCGCTCGCTGGCCCACGCGCCGATGCGCGACCCGTACGGGCGGCTGCGGAAGTACGCGGCGGTCTCCTCCCGCGACACCGGCTCGACCGGGCCGGACACGATCACCTGCCGGTGCACCGGGTGCCAGGGGAACACCAGCGTCGCGCGGGGGTTGGCGGCCAGATCCCGCCCCTTGCGCGAGGTCAGGTTGGTGAAGAAGCGGAAGCCGTCCGGGCCGTATCCCTTGAGCAGCACGGTCCGGGCGCTGGGGTCGCCGTCCGCCGACGCGGTGGCCAGCACCATCGCGTTCGGCTCGGGCAGCCCGGCGTCGGCCGCGTCCGCCAGCCACGCCGCGAACAGCTCCAGCGGATCGTCGGGCACCGCGTCCTCGTTCAATCTCCCCACGTCATAGGTGACGCGCAGCCGCGCCAGATCGATCTCCGGCACCTGCGGAATACCCGTGGAGGCGGCGCCTCGCGCGCCGCCCGCCTCATTCGTCCAGCGGTCCACAGCGTCTGAGCCTCTCACCAGGGCATTGTGCATCTCATAGGGGCCTGGGTACTCAGCAGTAAGGGGGACAGGGTTCAATGGCACGGCACCGCCTTATCACTATGGGGACGAAAGGCAGGACAACGACATGTCCGACTTCAAACCCGGCCTTGAGGGGGTCGTAGCCTTCGAGACCGAGATCGCGGAACCGGACAAGGAGGGCGGCGCCCTCCGGTACCGGGGCGTCGACATCGAGGAGCTCGTCGGCCGCGTCTCCTTCGGCGACGCCTGGGGTCTCCTGGTCGACAACAGCTTCGATCCCGGCCTGGCCCCCGCCGAGCCGCACGTCCTGCCGGTGCGGTCCGGCGACGTGCGCGTGGACGTCCAGAGCGCCCTGCCGATGCTGGCCACGGCGTACGGCATGCGCCCCCTGCTCGACATCTCCGACGAAGAGGCCCGCGCGGACCTGGCGCGCGTGTCGGCGACCGCCCTGTCGTTCGTGGCCCAGTCGGCCCGCGGCGTGGGCGTCCCGATGGTCCCGCAGAGCCGGATCGACGAGGGCAAGACGATCACCGAGCAGTTCATGATCCGCTGGCGCGGTGAGCCCGACCCCCGCCACGTGAAGGCCATCGACGCCTACTGGGTGTCCGCCGCCGAGCACGGCATGAACGCCTCCACCTTCACCGCCCGCGTCATCGCCTCCACCGGCGCGGACGTGGCCGCCAGCATGTCCGGCGCGATCGGCGCCATGTCCGGCCCCCTGCACGGCGGCGCGCCCGCCCGCGTGCTGCCCATGATCGAGAAGGTCGAGCAGCTCGGCGACGCCCGCAAGGTCGTCACCGACATCCTGGACTCCGGCGAGCGGCTGATGGGCTTCGGCCACCGGGTCTACCGGGCCGAGGACCCGCGCGCCCGCGTGCTGCGCCGCACCGCCAAGGAGCTGGGCGCCCCCCGCTACGAGGTCGCCAAGGCCCTGGAGGAGGCCGCGCTGGCCGAGCTGCGCGAGCGCCGCCCCGACCGCGCCATCGAGACCAACGTGGAGTTCTGGGCCGCGGTGATCCTCGACTTCGCCGAGGTCCCCACCGCGATGATGCCCGCCATGTTCACCTGCGGTCGCACCGCCGGCTGGGCCGCCCACATCCTGGAGCAGAAGCGCACCGGTCGCCTCGTCCGCCCGAGCGCCCGTTACGTCGGCCCCGGCAGCCGGTCCATCCACGACGTGCCCGGGGCAGCGGAGGTCCTCAAGCGCAACGCCGGTTGACCCGGCCCGCCCCACCGCCCCGCTGAAGCGCGAGAGGCCCCCGGCACCGGCGCCGGGGGCTTCGTCGTTCCCGGTCCGCGCCGCCCCTGCCCCGCCCTGCCCGCCCTTGTCATGATGGGGTGTCATGATGGGGCGGTGACCGACGACGAGCCCCTGGAAGGGGACATCGGCCCCGCCGCGGCGGAGTCCCCGCTGGCGGACGCCCGCGGCGAGCAGTCCCGCCGGGAAGAGCTCGCACGCCAGGCCGAGGAGCTACGGCGCTATGAGCGGGAGCGGGAGGCGCGGCGGCGCCGCACCAATGCCGTCGCGGGGCGCATCACCGTCGTGCTCGTCGCGCTGCTGCTGGCGTTCCTGGCCTACGACTCGGTCACCACGGCGCTGCAGGCCCGCGAGCGCGGCGACCCGTGGATCTACCCGCCCGCCGTGATCGCCGCCCTGTGCCTGGCCGGCCTGGCCGGGCTGGCCGGGCTGGCCGTGCGGGCCGTCCGCCGGCGCAGGTGACCCGGGCGCCCGCCCGCCGCGTCCCAGCATGTGAACGCCCCCGACGGACTGCGGCGCAGGTCAAGTAGCCTTCATCGGGTGACCGAAAGCGCTGACACAGCCATTGTCATTCCCGAAGACCTCAAGCCCGCCGACGGGCGATTCGGGTGCGGCCCGTCGAAGGTGCGGCCCGAGCAGCTCGCGGCCCTCGCCGAGTCCGGGGCGCGGTACATGGGCACCTCGCACCGGCAGAAGCCGGTCAAGTCGCTGGTCGGCCGGGTGCGCAGCGGACTGACCGAGCTGTTCTCCCTGCCCGAGGGGTACCAGGTGGTGCTCGGCAACGGCGGCACCACGGCGTTCTGGGAGGCCGCCGCGTTCGGGCTGGTGCGCGAGAAGTCGCAGCACCTGTCGTTCGGCGAGTTCTCCAGCAAGTTCGCCAAGGTCACCGCGAAGGCGCCGTGGCTGGCCGAGCCGTCGGTGATCTCCAGCGAGCCGGGCACCCACCCGCGGGCCGCCGCCGAGGAGGGCGTGGACGCCTACGCGCTCACCCACAACGAGACCTCCACCGGCGTGGCCATGCCGATCGAGCGCCCCGCCGGCACCACCGCCGACGAGGCCCTGGTGCTGGTGGACGCCACGTCCGGTGCCGGGGGCCTGCCCGTGGACATCACCGAGGCCGACGTGTACTACTTCGCGCCGCAGAAGTGCTTCGCGGCCGACGGCGGCCTGTGGGTGGCGCTGATGTCGCCGGCCGCGCTGGCGCGCGTCGAGGAGATCGCGGCCTCGGGCCGGTACGTGCCGGAGTTCCTCAGCCTGTCCACGGCCGTGGCCAACTCCGCCAAGGACCAGACCTACAACACCCCGGCCGTGGCGACGCTGCTGCTGTTCGCCGAGCAGATCGAGTGGATGAACGAGCAGGGCGGGCTGGCCTGGACGACCGCCCGCACCGCCGACTCGTCCCAGCGGCTGTACACGTGGGCGGAGAAGGCGTCCTACGCCACGCCGTTCGTGGCCGACCCGGCGCAGCGGTCGCAGGTCGTCGGCACGATCGACTTCGTGGACTCGGTGGACGCCGCGAAGGTGGCCAAGACGCTGCGGGCCAACGGCATCGTCGACACCGAGCCGTACCGCAAGCTGGGCCGCAACCAGCTGCGCATCGGGATGTTCCCGGCGGTCGACCCGGCCGACGTGGAGGCCCTGACGGCCTGCATCGACTACGTCGTCGAGCGCCTCTGAGGCCCCGCCGTCAGCCGGCGGCGGCGAACTCGCCGGCGCCGAAGCCGAGGACCGCCGGCGTGAACCCGGCGCCGCCGAGCACGTGCGGCCGGCCGTTCGGCGGTCCGAGGCCCGCCCGCAGGTAGGTGCCCTCGCGGAGCATGACGGCGGTGGCGAACCGCACGCGGGTGTGCCGCTCGACCTGGCGGAACCAGCGCGGGTCGGACGCCCAGTAGAGGTTCTGCTCGGCGTCGACGGCGACGGCGAGCGGGCTGAGCGCGCCGCGGGCCAGGCGGACGCGGTCGGGCCGGGCCCGGTCGACCCACGCCAGCGCGGCCCGTCCGGACGGCGCGCCGCCCAGCTCCGCGGCGATCGCGGCGTCGTCCCGGAGGTCCGCGAGCCGCCGGAAGAGCGGATCGCCGTCCGCGGCGGCGGACGCGGCGCCGCCGTCGCGCGCGCCGACGATCCCGGAGGCGCTCCCGGACGGGGCGCCGGGCACGATCACCGGGCCGAGGGCCGCCAGGTCGGCCCGGTGCCGCCGCGCCGCGCGGACGGCGACGCCGAGCGCGACCGGCGCCGCGTCCAGCAGCGCCAGCAGGTCGGGCCGCCACATCCGCGAGAACGGGCCGCGCCCCTTGACGAGGCGGCAGCCGTCGTAGGACAGGTCCCAGCGGCGGTCGTCGCGCGTGCCCGCGGGCGGGCGGTCCGACGTGACCGCGCGGCCGGTGAACAGCGCCACCCCGGCGGCGTCGCGGCCGCGCCGCTCGGCGAGCGCGCCCAGGATCACGAACGCGTCCGACACCGCGCCGGGGTCGCCGGCGCCGGGGGCGCGCAGCACCCCGAACAGTCCGCACATGCCCGTTGAGACGCCGATCACGGCGGAGCGGTTCGAGCGGACGGCGGGGCCGAATAAGCTTCGAGTCGTGAACCGTCCGCCCCACTGGCTGCTCCCCACCGTGCTGACCGCGCTCATCCTGGCCGTGGTCCTCGGTGCCGTGTTCGGCTGAACGCGGTCGCGGCCGGCGGCGCGCTGTCCGCAACCGGCCGCGTCGACGCCGGGCGGCCGGTCCCGGTCGTCGAGTCGGATGGGACGGTCCGCGGACGGACGGTCGGGGTGCGTCCGGTCGGGCGGGTCGCGTGAGCGCTCGGGTGCGGAACGGGGGAAGATCGAAGCATGTCGTCGCCGCGTCCGTGCCGAGCCGTCCTCCGGCCCCGCGGACGCCTCCCCGTCCGGCTGGGCGCGGCGTGCGCGGCGCTGACGGCGGTCGGCGCGACCGCGGCGGCGCCCTCGGCCTCCGCGGCGCCCGTCCCCGCGGCCTCCGTCGCCGGGACGTCCGCGGCCGCCGGGCGGGCGGGCGACGCGACGGTGGCGTTCACGATCAAGGATCCGCGGATCGGCGAGTCCAGCGGGCTGGCGGCGAGCCTGCGGCACCCCGGCGTCGTCTACACGCACAACGACTCGGGCGGGCGGGCGCAGATCTTCGCCCTCGGCCCCGACGGCAGGACCCGCGCCGTGCTCACCCTCGCGGGGGCGCAGGCCCGCGACTGGGAGGCGATGGCCCTGGGCCGCGACGAGCGGGGCCGCCCGGCCATCTACGTGGGCGACATCGGCGACAACCTCGGCGGCGCCTGGCCCCACGTCACCGTCTACCGGATCCCCGAGCCCGCCGAGCTGCGCTCGCAGACGCTGCGCGCCACCGCGTTCCGGCTGAAGTACGCCGACGGCCCGCGCAACGCCGAGACGATGATGATCAACCCGCGCACCAACCGGCTGTACGTGGCCAGCAAGGTGTTCTCCGGCAAGGTCTACGAGGCCCCGGCGCGGCTGCGCACCGGCGGGTTCAACACGCTGCGCCCCGTCGGCGACGCCCCGGCCATCGCCACCGACGGGGCGTTCTCGCCGGACGGCCGCCGCTGCGTCATCCGCACGTACTTCGGCGCCCGTGTCTACGAGGTGGACGCGCGCGGACGTCCCGGCCGGTCGCTCGGGTCGGTGTCGCTGCCCGCCCAGGAGCAGGGCGAGTCGATCACGTTCACGCCGGACGGGCGGTCGCTGCTGGCCGGGTCCGAGGGCCCGGACCAGGCGGTGTACCGGGTGCCGCTGCCGGACGACCTGCTGCCCGCCTCCCCCCGTCCGCGGCGGACGACGGGCACCGGGGCCGAGAAGGGGCGCCGCGACTCGACCGGGGCGAGCCTGGGGCTGGTCGCGGCGCTGGCCGTCGCCGCCGCCCTCGGTTACGCGGTGGTGCGGAAGCGTTGATGATCGTAGGCGTGGGATCGGAAAAGGAGATGACGGGGCCGCCGGGCTCCGTGTGAGGATGCGGACTGTGGAGCACGAGCTGGTCGGCCTGCACGCCCCCGCGGGCCGGTGGCGTCCGGTCGCCGCGGGACGGCTGGCCGTTCCGGTGCTGGCGCTGGCGCTGCTGCCGATCCGGCCGGTGTGGCTCTGGGCGGCGCTGCTGGCCGCGGGCGCGGCGGCGCCGTGGATCGCCGGGGCCGTCCCCTACCTGCGGCGCCGCCGTCCCCGGCCGTACTGGCGGCTGTCGGCGGCCGGACTGGAGAAGGTGGCGCCGGACGGCACGGTCGCGACCCGCTACGAGCGGTCGCGGATCGAGGGCCTGGCGATCACCGTGGAGGACCGCGTGCTGACCGTCCTGCACCGCTTCGGCCGCGCGCCGGTGGGCGCCCTGGACGCCCTCGGCCTGGAGCCGCTGACGGTGTTCGTGACCGCGCGGCGCCTCGGCATCCCGGTGTTCCTGCTGGACGGCTCCGTCTCGGGCCTGACGAACGACGACCGCGGCAAGGGCGCGCCGGTCTCCGGCGACGACCTCGGCCTGCCCCGCCATCACGTCGCCGAGCAGCGGCTGCTGGACCAGGAGGCGGCGCTGCTCGCCGCCGCGCACGAGCCGTCCCGCGACGGGGCCGCGCCGTCCGCGGCGGGCGAGGAGACCCGCCTGGCGTCGCCGGCGCCGGTGCCGGGACGGGGCCGCACCGCGCTGCTGGGCGCGCTGGCGGGCCTGCTGGGCGTCACGATGATCGCGCACATCGCGGTCGAGGGGACGGCCCGCTTCGACCAGCGGCTCGCGGCGGGCTGCTGGGCGGTCGTCGCGCTCGCGGGGGTCGCCGGGGCGCGGCGGCGGCTGCTGCGCACCGTCCAGGTCGACTGGACGATCCGCGCCGACCGTCTGCGGGTGCGCACCCGGCCCGGGCGCAAGGACGGGCAGCTGCTGGCCGCCCGGGACGTGGCGGCGCTGGTGGTCGGGCCCGGCCTGGCGCTGGACGCGCTCACCGACCGGCCGCGGCGCGTCCCGCTGACGGTGCTGGCGTTCGACCACCGGCTGCGGCTGCTGGCCCGGCTGCCCGCGCACGGCCTGGACTCGTTCCAGCTCGCGCACGCCCTCGACGACCACGGCTACCGGGTGGTGACGCCGGCGCCGCGGCCGCCGCGCTCCCCCGCCTACGGGCTGGAGGGGCTGCCGGAGGTGTTCGCGCAGGTCCCCGGCGGGCGGCTGGTGGTCGCCGACGGCGGGCTGGGCTGGGTCGACGCCGCCGGCGACGTGGTGCTGCGCATGCCCGAGGACCGCATCGGCGGCATCGAGCTGCTGACGATCGCCGGGCACGCGTGGGTGCGGCTGTACGACTCCGACGGCGACGAGTTCTTCGCGGCGCCGCTGTCGGCGCTGCGCATCTCGCGGACCGACCTGCGCGAGTCGGCGCGCCGCGCCGGGCTGCCGGTGACGGACGCCGAGTACGACGCCTATCTGAGCGCGGCGTTCCATTCGGCCGTGGCCACGCTGTCGTCCGTCCCGTCGGAGCCGGTCCCGTCGGAGCCGGTGCCGTCGCATGCCGGCGCGTCCGGCGGGCAGGCGTCCGCGGAGACCGCCGGAGGCGCCGGCCTGGGGCCGGCTGAGGTCGAGGCGCCCGCGCCGCCGAAGCCGTCCACCGCGCCGGGGGTGGTGCTGGACGCCACGCGCCGCGCCCGGCTCGGCTCGTACGCGATGAGCGTGCTGCTGTGCGAGTTCGTGGCGCTGCTGGGCGCCGTGTGGCTGGGCCCGGACCTGGGCGGCTTCTCCGGGACGGCGGGCTGGGCGGTGCTCCTCGGTCTGCTGGCGGGGCTGGTCGGCTCCTGGCTGTACGACCGCAACCGGGCGCAGCTGCGCGTGTCGGCGGCCGGGGTGGCGGTGGTGACGCTGCGCGGCCGCGTCGAGTGGGAGCTGCGCCGCGAGCTGATCGGCGGGGTCGGCGTGGACGAGTCGTCCGAGCGGCTGCCGCGTCTGGTGGTGTGGGGCGCCACCGGCAGGGTGCTGCGTCAGGTGCCGTTCCTGCCGGACCTGGCCGAGCTGCGCCGGGCCTGCGAGCGGTACGGGATGCCGTGGGGCCCGCCGGACGCGGAGCGTCCCGCGCCGCCGCCCCCGGAGCTGTAGGCGGCGCGGCCGTCGGTCAGCGCAGGGACCAGCTCTCCAGGGACTCGTACTCGACCGTCGTGCGGCCCTTGCCGGGCAGGTGGCTGCGCATCAGGTGCACCGACTCGGCCGTCCACGACGCGCCCGCGAACGCCGTCAGCGGCTCCAGCAGGAGCCGCACGTCGAGAGGGCGGCGGCAGCGGGCCAGCGTGAGATGGGGCCGGAACGTCGGGTGCCTGTCGGGCACCATGCCCTCGCGGCGTCCCGCGGCGGTCGTGGACGCGGCGAGGCGGACCAGGGCGCGGCGGTCGCCGTACACGCCGGCCCACAGCACGCGCGCGTGCGTCGTGGTGGGGAACGCGCCGGCGCCCGCGAGCGACAGCGTGAGGCGCGGGTGGCGGGCGACGGCGCGTTCCAGGCGCGGCAGCAGGCGCCGGTACGCGCGGTCGTCGACCTCGCCGAGGAAGGTGAGCGTGATGTGCTGCTGGTCGCGGCGCAGCCACCGCAGGTCGGGCAGCTCGTCCTGGAACGGACGGAAGAACCGCTCGAGCTCGTCCAGGACCCGCGGGGGCGGCAGGACCGCCACGAACAGCCTCATGCGAACGTCCGGAAGGCCACGGATTCCAGACTTCCAGCAGGGGGTGCCGCTTGTCACGTCCCCGTCAGGTCTCCGATGCGTCGACGGCGTCGGCGGTGCGCCGCGGCCGCAGCGCCTTGAGCACCGCCGACGGCCGGCGGACGGCGGCGGGGAGGGCGAGCGCGGTGACGACGAGCACCGACGCCATCGCGATCAGACCGCCGACGACCAGGCTCAGCCGCGCCCCGAAGTGCTCGGCCATCCAGCCGACCACCGGGGCGCCGATCGGGTTGGTGCCCAGGAACACCAGCATGTAGAGGGCCATGACGCGGCCGCGCATCTCGGGCGCGACGCCGAGCTGCATGGTGGCGTTGGCGGCGGTGGTGAACGTCATCAGCGCGATGCCGGTCGGCACGAGCAGCACCAGGAACGACCAGTACGCGGGCATCAGCCCGGTGACGAGCTCCAGCACCCCGAACAGCAGCGCGGCGCCGATCAGCAGCCGCATCCGGGGGCGGGCGGCGCGCCGGGCGGCCAGCAGCGCCCCGGTCAGCGCGCCCAGCGCCAGCATGCTCGAGGCCAGGCCGAACGAGGAGGCGCCGGTGTGGAAGACCTCGCGGGACACCAGCGCGACGGTCACCTGGAAGTTCATCCCGAAGGTGGCGATGAACAGCACCAGGACGAGCACGAGCGTCAGGTCGCGGCGCCCCCACACGTAGCGCAGGCCTTCGCGGAGCTGCCCCTTGCCGCGGGCGACGGGTTCGGCGGTGTGCAGCTCGTCCTGGCGCATCGCGTACAGGCCGAACAGCACGGCGCCGAAGGAGGCGGCGTTGAGCAGGAACACCGGGCCGGTGCCGAGCACGGCGATCAGCACGCCGGCCACCGCGGGGCCGATGAGCCGGGCCCCGTTGAACGAGGCGCTGTTCAGGGCGATCGCGTTGGGCAGGTCGCGCCTGCCGACCATCTCGATGACGAACGACTGCCGGGTGGGGTTGTCGACGACGGTGGCCAGGCCGAGCAGGAACGCCAGCAGGTACACGTGCCACACCCGGGCGGCGCCGGTGACGGCCAACGCGCCGAGGACGAGGGCGAGCAGCCCCATCGACGCCTGCGTCAGCATCAGGACCCGGCGTTTGGGGTAGCGGTCGGCGATCACTCCGCCCCACAGGCCGAACAGCAGCATCGGCAGGAACTGCAGGCCCGTGGTGACGCCGAGCGCGGTGCCGCTGCCGTGCGTCAGGTCCAGGACGAGCCAGTCCTGGGCGATGCGCTGCATCCACGTGCCGATGTTGGAGACGACCTGGCCGGACGCGAACAGCCGGTAGTTGCGGTTGCGCAGCGAGCGGAACATGCCGCCGGCCGCGCCCGCGGCTACCGGCTCGTCGTCCTCCGCGTCGGCGGCCTCCCGGTCGCCCGCTACGACTGGCTGAGCCGGTCCAGGATCGGAGCCGCCTTGCGCAGGATCTCCCGCTCCTCGGGCGTCAGCGCGCTCAGCCGCCGGGACAGCCAGGCCTCCTTGCGGCGCCGCTCCTCCGCCAGCAGCTCGCGGCCCGCGTCGGTCACGCTCAGCACGACCTGGCGGCCGTCGGTCGGATGCGGGCTGCGCTCCACCAGGCCCCGGCTCTCCAAGTACGCGATCACACGCGTCATCGAGGGCGGCTGCACCTTTTCGTGGTCGGCCAGCTCCCGGGGGGTCATCGTGCGGTGCCGTTCGAGGGCGGCCAGCGCGGCGAACTGGGTGAGCGACAGCGGGCCTGCCGCCCCGGCCGCGTCGGGCCTCAGCCTGCGCAGGCGGCGCGACAGCCGGGCGATCGAGATGCGCAGGTCTTCGGCCAGGCTTTGGACCGACACCGTGTGGCTTGTGGTCGGTGACGTTGTCATGTTCGTTCGCAGAAGTCATTGCTTTTGCTAACGATACGACGGTGGATCGTATTCCGCCATATCGCCGGCAGGGCGCCCCGGCATCGCGGCCGCCCCCCGGGACCTGCACCTTTTCGCGGCGCGCGGGGGGTATGGGCGCACGAGTGCGCGGGGCGGCGCGACTTCATCCTCCGATCGGCTCGCTGATGTCCCGCCCTCCATGCTGCCATGTCGGGACTTGACCGGATCTGCGCGGAGGTCGTCGGCGGCCTGCGCGAGGCGCGGACGCCGCGGCCGGCGGACCCGCCGATAGGCTGACCGCATGACCCGACCGCGCCGTCCCGACCCGCCGCCGCTGGAGACCGACGACGTGCGCGTCGCGGCCGTCGGGACGGTCGCGTGGGCGGTCGCGCTCGCGGTGCTGCTGATCGTCGGCCTGCCGGACGAGCACCGCTGGTGGCTGTGGGTGTGCGCGGCCGGCATCGCGACCGGGCTGTTCGGCATCTGGTACATCCCGCGGCTGCAGCGCGCCCGCGCGCGCCAGCAGGCCCGCGACCGCGAGAGCGGCGGCGACGCGTCCCAGACCTAGGTCGTCGGCGACGCCTCCCAGACCTAGGTCGTCGGCGGCGGCGGGTCACAGGTCCAGGTCGTTCTCGGCCAGGAGGGTGGGCAGCGCGTCGGGGTCCCGCAGGACGGCCTCGGCCGGGAGCCGGGCCTCCCAGCGGCCGGTGAGCCAGGCCAGCGCCCGGGCCAGGCCCCACGGGCCGGTGGCGTGCGGCCGGCCGTCCCCGCACCACCACGGCACGGACACCCCGTCCACGACCAGCCGGTCGTGCGCGATGTAGGCGTCGGGCGCGTCCGGCAGCACCGCCCGGACCTGCGGCGGCACGGGCCGCTTCTCGCCGTCCGTCGCCACGACGCCCTCGACCTCCTCGCTGGCGAGCGGCAGGTCCAGCAGGTCGGCGAGCTCCTCGGCGGCGTCGCCGCGGGAGGCGATGACCAGCGGCTGCCCGGGCAGCAGCGGCAGCAGGTCCGGGCGGTCCAGGACGAGGGCGTCGGCCGCGTCCACCACCTCCGCCTCGCCGTCGACGACGGCCCGCACGCGGTCCGGCGGCTCCACCGACGGAGCGCTGTCGGCCACGGCCGTCCACAGACGTCCGAGCCGCCGCCGGGGCACCGCGCGCGCCGGATCCCCCATCCGCTCGAGCAGCTCCTCGGCGCCGCCCGGCTCGGCCAGCAGCTCCTTGAGCGAGGTGCGGACGCCGAGGGCGAGCAGGAACGCGCGGTCGAGCCCCGCCGGGGCCGGGTCGTACAGCCCGGCCAGCAGGTCGTCCTCGCCGGGGAAGCAGAACTCGGTCGGCCGCCGGCCCTTCAGCACCGGGTGGCGCCGCAGCCACCACGCCGTATAGGACGGCACCGCGACACGGCGCCCGTCGTGCAGGACGACGTGGGCGGGCTCCACGACGGCGGCCCGTAGCTCCGGCCGTTCGGCCAGCAGGCGCAGTGCTCCGTCCCAGTTCTCCACGAGCTCCAGGTCGCGGACGGCCTGGAACTCCGGCAGCAGCGGCGGCAGCTCCTGCTCGCCGAGCCGCGCCAGGACGTCGTCGGCCCACCGCTCCTCGTCGTGGAGGTGCAGCGTCACGTCGCCGGCGGCGAGCGCGGCGGGCTCGACGTCCTCGGCCCGGGCGACGGCGAAGACGTCCAGCACGCCCGCCGCCGTCAGCACCTCGGCGCCCCACCGCTCCACCAGGTCGGCGTCGGCCACGCCGAACGGGGCGTCCTCGGCGACCAGGTCGCGCAGCGCGGCGGCGGGCAGCAGCAGCTCACCCGCGGGATACAGGTCGCCGTCGGCGCCGGGCAGCGCCACGTCCGCCAGCCACGGCTCCTCGCCGGGCTCGATCCCGGCCGCCCGCACCAGGTCGAGCACGGCCTCGGCGATCGCGTCGGGGTCGTCGGCGTCGAGGGAGCCCTCGACGGCGGCGCGCACGGCCGGGTCGGCCAGCACCGTCCGCGCCCCCGCCTCCACCGCGCCCAGCCGCATCAGCAGCGGATGGACCGCGTCCGGGTGGACGAACCGCAGCCCCAGCGCGTCCAGGCGCGACGGGTCGACCCCGTCGGCGACGAGCAGCCCGCGCGGGCCGCGCACCACCCGGTCGCCGTCGGCCAGCGGGACGGGCAGGGCTCCCAGGGCGTCGGCCGGCGCGCCGGTCAGCGTCTCGTACAGGTCGCGCCACCAGGACGGGGGGCGGTCCAGGGCGGCCAGTTCGTCGATGACGTCGGCGAGCTCCAGCCGCCGCACGCCCAGCGCGTCCAGCGCCGCGTGGCGCACCGGCCAGGACGGCGGCAGCAGTCCGGGGACCACGGGGTCGTCCTCGTCGCCCAGCAGCCGGACGAACGCGGCCGGGCCGTCGACGGCCACCGCGTCCCGGCCCCGCACCCGTCCGCCCCCGCCGGCGGGCAGCAGCGGCGCCTCGGGCAGGCGGTCCAGGACGGCGCGGCGGATGCGGGCGTCCAGCTCCCCGGCCGCCACGGGCCCCGGCACCAGATCCAGCAGGCGCGGGGAGGCCGGCAGGTCGCGCAGCAGGCGGACGTAGGCGTCGGCGGCGCGTTCCACGAGGAAGTCGGTGAGCGGTCCGGGCGCGACGTGGCGGCGGTCCGGGGCGAGCGGGAACGACGCGATCAGCAGGGCGGGCAGGTCGAGCCGCTCGTCGCCGGGCGTGGGCGCGTGCACGACCGCGGGCGTCCCGGCCAGGTCCCCGCCCTCGGGCACCGCCCAGCGCACCTGCCACACGGGACGGGCGCGCTCCTCGGTGGGGCGGTCGGCGAGCAGATCAGGGTGCAGCACGCCGTGGTCCTCGACGGTGCGCCACCGCATCCCGTCGATCGTGACCGCGCCCGTCGCCGTGTCGCGTTCGGCGGTGAGGGCGCGCACGCCGCCGTCGACGTCGATCTCGACGCGGGTCAGCGCGGGCAGCGCCAGCAGCAGCGCGGGCCCGGTCCGGCGGAGCTGGTCGCGGACCCGCGCGACGGCCTCGGCGTCGCGCAGCGGCAGCCGCACGACGGTGTCGAACCCGTCCGGGACGTCCACGCGCTCGTCGAGCGGGAACGGCAGCCGCAGCAGCGGGACGTGGCCGCCGCGGCGCTCCAGCTCCTCGCGCAGGGCGGGCGTCCGGGCCGCGAGCGCCCGGGCCCGCCGCGCCGACCACTCCACGCCCCCGGCGCCGGCCGACGCGATCATCGGCCGGTCGCTCACCGCCACGACCGCGGAGAACCCGACGCCGAACCGGCCCGCCGCCTCCCGGTCGTCCCGTTTGGCGGACGCCCGCAGCGTCGACAGCGCCTCCACCCCGGCCGCGTCGAGCGGCGCCCCGGTGTTGGCGGCGGTCAGCACATCGCCGCGCAGCGTCAGCCGCAGCACGCCCGGCACGCCGGCCCGCACGGCGGCGTCGGCGGCGTTCTGCGCCAGCTCGACGACCACGCGGTCGCGGTAGCCGCCGAGCGCGTAGTCCTCCTCGGCGTTGGCGTCCTCCCGGAACCGCGCCGGGGACCGCGCCCAGGCGTGCAGCACCCGGTCGCGGATCTCGGCGGTGCCGAACGGGTCGTCGCTCACGGTCGATGCCCCCACGGCGGGATCAGCTGTGGCCGAGGGCCTCGTCCTCCTCCTCGTCGGAGGCGGCGCCGTCGCGCGCGGGGGTGATCTTGACGATGTCGTAGCCGACCTCGTCCAGCACCGGCGGGCCGTGCTCGGACGCCGGGGGCACCACGACCGCCTCCGAGTGGGCGCCGCATCCGTGGTCGGCGGACACCACGCGCCCGTCGTCGGGGGCGTACTCGTTGGCGCACACCCCGAACATCTGCCGCAGCTCCCCGGCGAGCGGCACGTAGAAGCCGCAGGTGGAGCACTGGGCGGGGGCCGAGGCGGCGATGGGGGCGCGCGGCCCGGCGACCCCCTGGTACCAGCGGGCGGCGGCCTCGGCGCGGCCCTCCCGGGACAGCACGCGGGGGCGGCCCAGCCCCAGCTCCCACTGCATCTGCTGGTCGCCCGAGTCGCCCACGTCGGTGTAGCCGGGCGCCAGCCGGGCGTCGTCGGCGGCCGTGGGCAGCAGGTCGCCGGGCCCCAGGTCGCCCGGGCGCAGCCGCTCCAGCCACGGCACCCATTCGGGGGCCAGCAGGGCGTCCTCGCCGGGCAGCAGCACGCACTCGCTCACCGTCACGACCTTGGCGCGCGCCGCCCTGGTGACGGTGACGGCCCAGTGCCAGCCCCGGTAGGCGGGCGACAGGCACGCGAAAAAGTGTGTGACCACCCGGTCGCCCTCGGCGCGCAGCCCGAGGTGGTCACCGACCCGCGTCGCCCCGGAACCGTCCGCCGCGTCGCTTCCGGCGACCTCCTCAGCGGCCTTCCGGGCGAGGTCGACGGCCTCGGCGCAGGCCGGGTCGACGGCGAAGCTTCGGCGGCGCGTCCCCCCGGAACGCTTCGTCCCTCCGGAACGCGTCGATCCGGCGGTACGGGCGCCGGCGGAACGCGCGGGACTCGACTGACGGAGTGGGCTCACGTCTCAATTCTCGCTCATGGAAGGGCGTGGCCGAGCCCGCCGCCGGCCGCGGTCGGCCGGTCGGCGCGCACCGGGTGAGCACGGCGCTCATCAGGGAAACGTACTCTCGATCGGGTCGGCTCCCGAACTCGCCGCACGGGGAGATCAGCAGGTATGGGCATCCAGGGGCGCGCGGCAGCGCTCGGACGGTCGGCGCGCGCCGGCGTCCGCGGCGCGGGCCGCGCCGTGCGGGGGGCGGGGC
>NZ_BCQU01000073.1:0-33363 GCF_001552235.1 Actinomadura rubrobrunea NBRC 15275
CGCCGCCGTCCCGGCCGCCCCCGGGCCGGCGGCCCCGGCGGGCGCGGTGCCCGGCCCGGCGCAGGAACCCGCCCGCGCGCCGGCCGACGAGGACGACGGCACCTTCCGCGTCGAGTCCCCTCTGGTGGGCACCTTCTACCGCGCGCCCTCCCCCGGGGCCCGGCCCTTCGTGGAGGTCGGCGACGAGGTGGAGGAGGGCCAGCAGGTGGCCATCGTCGAGGCGATGAAGCTGATGAACGCGGTCACGGTCGACCGTCCCGGCCGCGTGGTCGAGGTGCTGGTGTCCGACGCCGAGCCCGTCGAGTACGGCCAGCCGCTGTTCGTCCTCGCCGCGGCCTGACCCGCTCGGGCGGCGCCGACGCCCGCCCCGCCCACGGCAACCCGCTTCTCAAGGAGCGCTGATGTTCTCGACCGTTCTGATCGCCAACCGGGGGGAGATCGCGCTGCGCGTGGCGCGCACCTGCCGCGAACTGGGCATCCGCACCGTCGCGGTGTGCTCGGACGCCGACCGCGACTCCGCGGTGACGCGGTTCGCCGACGAGTGCGTCCGCATCGGCCCGTCCGCCCCCCGCCGCAGCTACCTCAACGCCGCCGCCATCGTCACCGCGGCCCTGCAGGTCGGCGCCGACGCGGTGCACCCCGGGTACGGCTTCCTGTCGGAGGACCCCGACTTCGCCGAGATCTGCCGGGCCGAGGGGCTGACGTTCGTCGGCCCGTCCCCGTCGGTGCTCAGCATGCTCGGCGACAAGGCGCAGGCCCGGGAGATCGCCCGGCGGGCCGGACTGCCCGTGCTGCCCGGCAGCTCCGCGCCGCTGGAGACGGTCGAGCAGGCCAAGGCCGTCGCCGAGTCCATCGGCTACCCGATCATCCTCAAGGCGGTGGCCGGGGGCGGCGGCCGCGGCATGACGGTCGTCCGCGACCCGCGCGAGCTGCCGCGCGCCTACGTCGAGGCCCGCGTCGGCGCGCAGGTGGCCTTCGGCGACCCCCGCCTGTACGCCGAGAAGTACCTCGACCACGCCCGCCACATCGAGGTGCAGATCCTCGGCGACGGCGAGGGCGAGGTCGTCCACCTGGGCGAGCGGGACTGCTCGGTGCAGCGCCGGCGGCAGAAGCTCATCGAGGAGACCCCCGCGCCCGGCCTGCCCCGCGCCCTGGCGGAGCAGATCTGCGCCGCCGCCGTGCACTCGGCCCGCGAGCTGCGCTACGCCGGCGCCGGCACCTACGAGTTCGTGGTGGACGCCGACGGCGGCTTCTACCTGATGGAGGTCAACTGCCGGATCCAGGTCGAGCATCCGGTGACCGAGCTGGTGACCGGCGTGGACCTGGTGCGCGAGCAGTTGCGGGTCGCCGCGGGCGACGGCCTGTCGGTGCGCCAACGGGACATCGTCCCCCGGGGCGTGGCCATCGAGACCCGCGTCAACGCCGAGGACCCCGACCGCGGATTCCTGCCCACGCCCGGGGTCCTGGAGAGCTTCACGCCGCCCGGCGGCCCGTTCGTCCGGGTCGACACGCACGCCTATCCCGGCTACCGCGTCACCGCCGACTACGACCCGCTGCTGGCCAAGGTGGCGGTGTGGGCGCCCGACCGGCGTCAGGCGATCGAACGGGCCGACCGCGCGCTCAGCGAGTTCGAGGTGTCGGGCAAGGGCGTGCGCACCACGCGGGACTTCCTCCGCGACGTCCTGCGGCACCCCGCGTTCCGCGCCGGCAAGCACACGACCGCCCTGGTCGACGAGATGAACCCCGGAGGCGCTCAATGAGCGGCAAGACGGACACACCGGTCCTCATCGTCGGCGGCAGCCTGGTGGGGCTGTCCACCGCGCTCTTCCTCGGCAAGCACGGCGTCCCGTCCATGGTGGTGGAACGCAACCAAGGCCTGTCGCCCCACCCCCGAGCGCGCGGGGTGAACGCGCGCACCATGGAGCTGCTGCGGTGGGCGGGCATCGAGGACGAGTTGCGCGCCATGCCGTCGGCCAAGGCTCTGGCGGAGAACAGCGGCATCATCGCCGCCGAGAGCCTCGCGGGCAGGGAGCTGGGCGCCCTCAAGGAGGGCTACCACCGCGACACCGGCGCGCCGGACGACGACGGATGGCTCGGCGCGACCGGCTGGTGCCTGTGCCATCAGCACGAGGTGGAGCCGCTGCTGCGCGAGCACGCCGCGCGCCACGGCGCCGACCTGCGGTTCGGCACCGAGCTGGTCGACCTCGAGCAGGACGCGGGCGGCGTGACCGCCGTGCTGCGCGACCGCGCGGGCGGCGAACGCCGCGTCCGCGCGCGCTACCTGGTCGGCGCCGACGGCGCGGGAAGCCTGGTGCGCCGGCTGCTGGGCGTCGAGTCGGACGGCCCGGGCGCCCTCGGCCACTTCCTCAACATCCGGTTCCGCGCGGACCTGACCGGGCCGCTGCGCGGCCGCCGCTTCGTGATGTGCTACACGATCAACGGGTCGTCGCGCAGCGGCCTGCTGCCGGTGGACAACGCCGTGGAATGGCTGCTGCACGTGCCGTACGACCCGGACCGCGCCGCCGAGTTCACCCCCGAGCGGTGCGTCGAACTCGTCCGCGCCGCCGCCGGGGTCGACGACCTCGACGTGACGATCGACGGCGTGGCCTCCTGGGAGTCGGCGGGACGGGTCGCGCGGTCGTTCGCCGTCGGGCGGGTCTTCCTGGTCGGGGACGCGGCGCACGTCATGCCGCCGACCGGCGCGTACGGCTCCAACACCGGCATCCAGGACGCGCACAACCTGGCGTGGAAGCTGGCGGCGGTGCTGCGCGGCCAGGCGGGTCCCCGGCTGCTGGACACCTATGCCGAGGAGCGCCGTCCCGTCGCCGAGGCCACCGTGGAGCAGGCCGTCCTGCGGTCCAAGGACCGGCCCCGGCTGGCCGGGGGACCCCAGCCGCCGCCGGATCCGCGGATCCAGCCCGATCCCGTCGTCACGTTCGGCCAGGTCTACCGATCGGCCGCGGTCGACCCGGACGGCTCCGCCGGCGACTCGGTGTGGGAGCCGGAGCCCAGCGGGCGGCCGGGGACGCGCGCGCCGCACGTCATCGCCAAGCGGGACGGGAAGCTGATCTCCACGCTCGACCTGTACGGCGACCGGTTCGTGCTCCTCGCCGGCCCCGAGGGGGCCGAGTGGGCGGACGCCGCCGCGCGGGCCGCCGAGAAGATCGGTCTCGACGTCGCGGCCCACGTCATCGGGCGGGACGTCCGCACCACCGCGGTCGACCTGTGCGCCGCCCACGGCCTGACGCCCGGGGGCGCCGTGCTCGTCCGCCCGGACGGGTTCGTCGCGTGGAGGCGCGCGGACGCCCCGCAGGCCCCGGGCGCCGTCGACGACATGACCGCGCTGTTCGACCGCCTGCTGTGCCGCTCCGCCGACTCCCCCGCCGGCTCCCCCGCCGACGTCGCGGGCTGACGCGTCGTCCGCGTCATCGCGGACGGACCGGGTCCGCCGGCGCTCGGTCGACAGCGCTTGATCGACAGCGTTCGATCGACGGCGCTCGATCGATAAAGGCGGCGGACCCGGTCTCAGCCGCTCGGCTGCGACAGCGGGTCGGCGGCGCCCGCGGCGTCGGCCGCGGGGTAGTCGGCGTCGTGGACCACGTACACCTCGTAGTGGCCGCCCGGCCGCGTGCGGTCCTGGAACTTGCGCAGCGGCGACGGGTGCCCGGCGGCCCGCAGTCTCCGCTCCCAGGCGCGGTAGGAGGCCAGATCCCGCCACGCCATCAGCAGCGCGAAGCGCCCGTCGCCGTCGATGGCGCCGAGCAGTTCGTGGCCCAGCAGGCCGGGCGTGCCCGCCAAGTCCCGGGCGGCCCGCCGGTACGCGGCCGCCAGCGTCTCGGTGGGACCATCGGGGTCGCGATAGTGGACGACGACCCGCACAGGCATCTGAGACACCGGTCACTCCTCGGTGCGGGGTCCGCGGCGGCCCGGCCAGCCGGAACCGGTCACGGACAGAAGCGGTCACCATGGACCGATCGGGCGAGGGCCGGCGCGGCCCGGGCCGCCCGACCGGTCAGCCGTAGAAGGCGGGGGCGGCCCGCAGCTCGGTCAGGTTGGCCGGCTCATGGCCGCAAATGATCATCGCTCCCTCGGCGCGGGCCAGGTCGACGAGCTTCTTGGTGGACGCGCGGACCTGCGCCTCGTCCATGTCGAAGGGGAAGATCGGCCGGTTCTCGGGGTCGAGCGCGGCCTTCATCGGGATCGCGTCGGCGGCGAGCAGCACCGGCCCCGTCTCGGGCAGCCGCACCAGCACGGACTGGTGGCCCGGGACGTGCCCGCCCGACTCGATCAGCTCGATGCCCGGCAGCAGCTCGGTGTCGCCGTCCACCAGGGTCCACCGGACTCCGGGCCGGTCCCAGGCGGCGCGGGCGGCCGCGCGGCGCGCCCCGGCGGCGGAGACGGCCCACGCGTGGTGGCTGCGCTGGACGACGAACTCCGCGCCGGCGAACACGTCGTGGTTGCCCGCGTGGTCGGGGTCCAGATGCGTGCACACGACGACGTCGACGTCGTCGGGGGCGACGCCCAGCCGGCCGAGCAGGGCGGGCACGTCCTCGCCCGGCTCCAGGACCACGCGCTCGTCCGGGTCGGCGCGGTGGGCGCCCGCGCGGTCGCGGGGCGGACCGGTGTCGACGAGCACCGTGGCGTCCCCGGTCTGGATCAGGTAGGCCGGCACCGGGGCGCCGAGCGGCCGAATCCGGCCGCTGAATAGAAGCTGGAGTCTCATTTTCCCATCCGGATGTCGGGACGGCCGATGCCGTGGGAGATGAACTACGACCGGGCGGTCAGCCTAGAGCGGCGGCCTCGAATGTCGGTCGACCCCGCCGTAGACGTCCCCCTCAACCTTTCCCCGCAATTCTCACTTTAACGTCGGCGTGACCTGCGCGAAACATTCCGTCTCCCCGCCGTATCCCGGACGGCCGGCGAACGGCCGCGGCCGCACGCTCGGTCACCCGCCGAACAGCGGACGGCACACGGTCGCCGAATTATCTGCCGCCAGTTATCTGGCGATCGAATGCCGGGGCGAAGGATATGGCGGAGCGGAGAGAATGCCGATGCGAGCGACCCTCGAGCGCCTTCCGAGCGGCCACGGTGCATGGTGTTCCGGTCTGCGGTCGCGACGGACGCGCAGATCGCGTATCGGACCGCCATATTCCGCGAAATCGGCGGCCCGATTCACGCGCGGACGCGCCCTCCGACCCGCCACCCCGATGACCGGACGGAGAATTTTATAGAAAACGGCCCCTACTTTCAAGAGTGTGCACGTTCAGCGGCGACACCGCAACAAAGTGCAGGTTGCCTGCCGGTCCGATCCGGCTGAGAATTCCCAGCATTATCACTCGGGGGACTTCGTTTCAGCGAGATTGATGCGACGGTAGTACGGGGAAGGACGGCATGTACTTTCGGATTCTGGGGCCCCTATGGGTAGCCAACGGGGGAATGGAGGTCACGCCCACCGCGCCCAAGGTGCGGCAGGTGCTCGCCTTCCTTCTTGTGCGCTGCGGAAAGCTCGTGCAGGTGGGGGAGCTCATCGACGAGCTGTGGGGAGACGATCCGCCGGCCAGCGCCATGACGACCCTGCAGACCTACATCTACAAGCTGCGTAAGGACGTGTTGGAGCGTTGCGAAGCGGCGACGCTGCACACCCGGGTGTCGGGGTACCTGCTCGACGTCTCGGCCGAACGGGGGGACCTGCTCCGCTTCGAGCGCCTCGCGCACGAAGGCCGCACCGCGCTCGACGAGGGCGATCCGGCGCGCGCCGCGGACCGGCTGTCGGAGGCGCTCGCGCTGTGGCGCGGTCCCACGCTCGCCGACGTGTCGGTGGGCGAGATCCTCTCCGCCTACGTGACCCGGCTGGAGGAGGAGCGGCTGCGCACCCTGGAGCTGCGCATCACCGCCGACCTCGAGCTGGGCCGGCACCAGCAGTTGATCAGCGAGCTGAAGATGCTGGTGGCGGAGCACCCGCTCAACGAGCGCTTCCACGCCCATCTGATGATGGCGCTGCACCGCTCCGGCCGCCGCTACGAGGCGCTCGAGGTGTACCAGCGGCTGCGCCGCATGCTGATCGACGAGCTCGGCATGGAGCCGTCGGCGCCGGTCCAGCAGCTGCACCTGAAGCTGCTCAACTCCGACGCCGAGACGCGCACGCCGAGGACGTCGGCGACCATCGTCCGCAGCCGTTTCGACCCCCTTCTCGTGCCCGCCCAGCTCCCCCCGGACATCTCCGACTTCGTGGGACGGGAGGAGGTCCTGCGCGACGTGCGCCGCCACCTGGTGCGCCCGCAGGGCGAGAACACGGCCGTGCGCGCGGTGTCCATCTCCGGCATGCCGGGCGTCGGCAAGACCACCCTGGCGCTGCGCGCCGGGCATGCGGACCGTTCCGAATTCCCCGACGGACAGCTCTACGCCGACCTGCGCGGCACCCCCGACCACCCCGCGGACCCGCACCAGATCCTGGAGGGCTTCGCCCGGGCGATCGGGGTGCCCGCCGGGGAGATCCCCGACAGCCTCCAGGAACGCAGCAAACTGTTCCGCACCTGGAGCATGGGGCGGCGGGTGCTGGTGGTGCTCGACGACGCGCATTCGGTGTCACAGGTCGCCCCGCTGCTGCCCGCGTCGCCCAACTGCGCTGTCATCATCACCACCCAGCGCGGCCTGTACAGCCTGCCCGGCGTGCGGCACATCGAGCTGGACGTGATGTCGACCGACGACGCGGTGGAGCTGATCGAGACCGCCAGCGGACGGCGGTTCACCGCCGAGGAGCGCAAGTCGGCCGAGCGCATCGCGCAACTGGCCGGGCGGCTCCCCCTGGCGCTGCGGTCGGTGGGCTGCCGACTGGCGGCCATGCACACCTGGCCGGTGGAGAAGCTGGCGGCGCAGATCGAGGACTCGCGGCGCCGGCTGGACCTGCTGTCGTTCGCCGAACTCGACGTGCGCGGCCGGCTGTCGGCCGGCTACCGGCGGCTGGATCCGCGCGACCGCAGCGCGCTGCGCCTGATCAGCCTGCTGCCGCCGCCGGACTTCACCGCCACCACCGCGGCCAGGCTGATCGGCAGCGGCACCGACGCGGTGGAGGCCCAGCTGATCCGGCTGGCCAGCCGCCATCTGCTGTCGGTGCGCCGCACCGGCGCCGGGGAGATCCGCTACCGGCTGCACGACCTGGTGCGCGTGTTCGCCCGCGAGCGCCTGAACGAGGAGTTCCTGGAGCCGGCGGCGGAACGGCCGACGACCGGCACGGGGCCGATGCCCTGCGAGTCCTCCCCGGCGGCCCGTGAGAACGGCCACGCGGCCCTCGAGGACGACCGCGACCTTCGCGACGGCGGACGGGACCGGCCCGCGGCGAACGGACGCGACCGCCTCGACCTGCGCGTGGTGCGCGCGGCGGCGCAGCCCGCCGAGCCGCTCGGCGCGCGTCCGCGCCACGCCGGCGGCGTGGTGCGGGCCCTCGGCAACGGATAGACCCGCTCAGTCTTCCACCCCGCATCCAGCGTGGTTCGAGCCGGAGCCGCGACAGTGGGGCCACCGCACGAGAGGAGAGACGATGGCCCGCTTCACGGTGGACGACATCCGGCGCATCCTGCGCGAATGCGCGGGCGAACCCGATTCCGTCGACCTGGACTCCGACATCGGCTCGGTGGCCTTCGAGGACATGGGCTACGACTCGCTGGCCCGCCTGGAGCTGGCGGCGCGGATCCAGCAGGAGTTCCTGGTGGCCATCCCCGACGAGAAGGTCGAGGAGCTCAAGACGCCCGACGACGTGGTCGGCTATGTCACCTCCCGCATCCCCGCAGCCTGAGCGGCGGCCCGGGGCCCTCGTCGGCCGGGTGCGCGTCCTCGTCTACGCCAGCGCGCCCGGCGACGCCCCCGAGGCCGTCGAGACCGCATACCACACCGTCAGCCGTGCCCTGGAGGGCACGCCGGGTCTGATCGGCAACGCGCTGCTGCGGTCGGTCCACGAACCGGGCGCCTTCGTGGTGATGAGCGAGTGGACCGACCTGGAGTCCTTTCGCGCCTGGGAGAAGGGCGCCGAGCACCGCGAGCTCACCGCCCCGCTGCGTCCCCTTCAGGACGACCGGGGCCGCGGCCCGTTCGGCATCTATGAGATCACAGCCGCCTACTGACCCGCGCCGGACGAGTGCGGAAAGGGGGCCGTCCGCGAGGGACGGCCCCTTCGCCATGGGCTCGGCGGCTCAGCCGCCAGCACCGCCCGCGGGGCGGTGCGCGGGGCGGCGCCACCGGTCATCCGGCGAGCGCGCCCGTGGGCTCCTGGCCGCCCTGCCACGACTCCTCGGCGATGCGGCGGTGCGCCAGCAGCGGCTCCCACCAGGCGCGGTTGTTGCGGTACCAGCGGATGGTCTCGCGGACCCCCTGCTCGAACGAGACCTGCGGCGCCCAGCCGAGCGTGCGCCTCAGCTTGCCGGTGTCCAGCAGGTAGCGGCGGTCGTGGCCGGGCCGGTCGGGCACCAGCGTCTTGAGCGTCGCGGGCAGGCCCAGCTCGTCCAGCACCAGGTCGGCGATCTCCTCGATGGTGGCCTCCTCGCCGGTCCCCACGTGGTACGTCTCGCCGATCTCGCCGCGGGTGAGGATGAGGTCGATCGCCCGGCAGTGGTCGATCACCGAGATCCACTCCCGCCGGTTGCCGGTCGAGGCGTACAGCGGCAGCGGCAGCCCCGCCAGCGCGTTGGTGATGAACAGCGGCAGCACCTTCTCCGGGAACTGGTACGGGCCGTAGTTGTTGGCGCAGTTGGAGATCGTCACCGGGAGGCCGAAGGTGGTGTGGTAGCAGCGCACCACGTGGTCGCCGCCCGCCTTGCTGGCGCTGTAGGGCGTGCGCGGCCGATAGGGGCTCGACTCGGTGAACGACTCGGGCGAATCCAGGGCCAGGTCCCCGTAGACCTCGCACGTGGACACCTGGTGGAAGCGGCTCACCCCGGCCCGCCGGCACGCCTCCAGCAGCGCCTGCGTGCCGAGCACGTTGGTGCGGAAGAAGCGCGCCGGTTCGAGGACGGCCAGGCTGTTGTGCGTCTCGGCGGCGAAGTTCACGACCGTGTCCACCCGGTGCCCGCGCAGGATCCGCGTCATCGCCTCCTCGTCGGCGATGTCGGCCTGCTCGAACACGATCTCGGCGCGCACCTCGTCCAGGTTGCGCACGTTCCCGGCGTAGGTCAGGGCGTCCACCGCGACGATCGCCTGCTCCGGATGGGCCGAACGCCAGTACCGCACGAAATTGCTCCCGATGAACCCCGCGGCGCCGGTCACGGCGATGGTGGGTGCCATCTCGTCCACCTCCTGCCGACTGTCTCTCCCGACTCGTGGCCGCACGCTCGCAATCCCGGCTCGATTCCCGAGCGAGATCGCGCACCAGCGCGGCTCCAGAGCCGCTCTAGCCCCGCACGAAACCGTTCCGATGGGCGGCCGCGCGCCGGCCGTCGCGATCGCGTGCCGGGCGTGCCCGTTCCCCACGCACCCACGCCGCACCGATCATGCCGCGGCCGCCCACCCGACCCGACCCGGCACGTCCAGAAGGGACAGCTCACCATGGCGGGACACACCGACAACTCGATCGTCATCAACGCGCCGATGGACCTCGTCTGGGACATGACCAACGACGTGGAGTCATGGCCCCGGCTGTTCAGCGAGTACGCCGCGGCCGAGATCCTGGAGCGCGACGGGGACACCATCCGCTTCCGCCTCACGCTGCATCCCGATGAGAACGGCACGGTCTGCAGCTGGGTCTCCGAGCGCACGCCGGACCCGGCCACCCGGACCGTGCGGGCGCGCCGCATCGAGACCGGGGTGTTCCAGTACATGAACCTGTACTGGGAGTACGAGGAGGTCGACGGCGGGGTGCGGATGCGCTGGACGCAGGACTTCGCGATGAAGCCGCAGGCCCCGCTGGACGACGAGGCCATGACCGCGCGCCTCAACCGCAACACCGCCGTCCAGATGCAGCGCATCAAGCGGATCGTCGAGGAGGCCGCCGAGCGCGCCGCGGGCGGCGTCCGGTTCGACCACACCGGCCGGCGGGTGCTGGTCACCGGCGGCACCCGCGGCATCGGCCGGGCGATCACCCTGGCGTTCGCGCGCGCCGGCGCCACCGTGCTGACCTGCCACCGCCAGGACGGCCCCGCCGTCGACAGCCTGGTCAAGGAGCTGGCCGAGACGCCGGGCGACCACCGGGTCGTCAAGGCCGACCTCGGCAAGCCGGCCGACGTCGACCGGCTGATCGGCGAGTGCCGGAGCCACCTCGGCACCCTCGACGTCGTGGTCAACAACGCCGGCGCCATCAGCCACGTGCCGTTCGAGCGGCTCGAGGTCGACGAGTGGCGGCGCGTCCTCGACGTCAACCTGACCGCCGCCTACCTGGTCGTCCAGAAGGCGCTGCCGCTGCTGGCCGCCGGCGCCTCGATCATCAACGTGGGGTCGAAGGTGGCCGGCGTGGGCCTGCCGCTGCGCGCGCACTACACCGCGTCGAAGGCGGGCCTGGTCGGGCTGACCCGGTCGCTGTGCAAGGAACTGGGCCCCAAGGGCTACCGCGTCAACCTGGTGGCGCCCGGACCGGTGGAGACCGAGGAGGAGGTCTCGCCCGAGACCCGCGAGCGGTATCAGCGGCTCACCGCGCTGGGCCGGCTGGGGCAGCCCGCCGACATCGCCGGCGCCGTGCTGTTCCTGGCGAGCGACCTGGGCGCGTGGATCAGCGGCGAGACCCTCAACGTGGACGGAGGAATCTGAAATGGCGGACGCGACCTCCGGTTTCTTCCGGGTGATGCTGCGGATGGAGATCCATCCCGGCATGGAGCGCGACTTCGAGGAGACCTGGTACAACGTGGGGCACGCGATCACCGAGCACCCCGCCAACCTGCGCCAGTGGCTGGCGCGCGACGACGAGTCCGGCGCCTACTACGTGGTCAGCGACTGGGTCGACGAGCCGGGCTTTCGCGAGTTCGAGCGCAGCGACGAGCACCTGGACCACCGGACCCGGCTGCACCCCTTCCGGTCGTCGGCGTCGATGGTGACCATGCGCGTGGTCTACGAGATGACCGGCCGGGCCGCCCTCGACGGGGCGCCCGCCGGGTCCGGCCGCTAGCGGACCGGACCGGTGGGCGCCGCCGTCGTGAGCCGCTGCCACGTGCGGCGCAGACCGTCCCGCAGCGAGGTCCTCGGCCGCCAGCCGAGGACCTCGTCGGCGCGGCGCACGTCGAACCACACGTCGCGGCGGTCGAACCCGCGGTCGGGCAGCCGCTCGACGGGCAGCTCCCGGCCCACCGTCGCGGAGACCATCCGGGCCAGCGCGGCCAAGGAGACCGGCACGCCCGAGCCGATGTTGAACACCTCCGGCGCCTGCGTCTCGGGCGCTCGGAGGACGAAGCGGCGGGTCAGCAGCAGCGCCTCCGCGACGTCGTCGACGTACACGTAGTCCCGGCGGTTCTGCGGCCGCCCGTACAGCCGCAGCGGCAGTCCCGCGGCGGCGGCCTCCAGCCAGTGCCCGATGACCCCCTGCATGGTGCCGGTCCGCTGCCGGGGGCCGTAGGCGTTGGCGATCCGCACCGCGACCGGGCGGACGGCGTCGCGGGCGTCGAACAGCGCCCGTTCCAGCTCCACCTTGGCCCGGCCGTAGGCGGTCGTGGGCCCGACCGGGTCGGTCTCCCGGTACGGCGGCGGGCGGTCCGGGGAGTACACCGCCCCCGCGCTGCTGGCCAGGACGAGCGCCGGCCGGCTCCCGGCGCGGCGCAGCGCCGCCAGCAGGGCGGTGAACGCGGCGTGGTCGGCGGCGACCCGCTCGGGGTGCAGCTCGGCCAGGGCCGGGTTGATGCTGCTGGCCAGGTAGAAGATCACCCGGGCGGCGCGCAGCCCGGGCGCCGGACGGCCGTCGACCACCGCCGGGGTGGAGCGGGTGAGGGGCATGGCGGGCACGCCCGCCGCCGTCAGCGTCTCCATGAGCGCGGTGCCAATGAAACCGCCCGCGCCCACCACGGCCACCGGCTCGGTGTCCGTGTTCGGGTCCCTGTGAGCTACCACGTCCCGAACGGTTCCAGGAGCGGCTCGACGGTCGCTGTGACCTGGATGGAGTCCCTCTGAGCGAGAGAAGGGGAATCGCGATGCACGTACTGGTCACCGGCGGAGCCGGGTTCATCGGGTCGCGGGTGGTGTCCGCGTTGCTCGCCGACGGGCACAGGGTGCGGGTGCTGGACGCCCTGCTGCCCGAAGTCCATGACACCGAGCCGGCCCTGCCCGACGACGTGGAGTTCATGCGCGGCGACGTCCGCGACGAGGACACCGTGCGGCGGGCGCTGCGCGGCGTGGACGCGGTGAGCCACCACGCCGCCATGGTCGGCCGCGGGCGGGAGATCCTGGACGCCCGCCGGTACGCGGACTGCAACGACGTGGGAACCGCGACGCTGCTGGTGGCGATGACGGAGGCCGGGGTGGAGCGGCTCGCGCTGGCCAGCTCGGTCGTCGTCTACGGGGAGGGTCGGTACCGCTGCCGGGAGCACGGTCTCGTGCGGCCTCCGCGGCGGGCCGAGCGCGACCTGGCGGCCGGGCGCTTCGAACCGCGCTGCCCCCGATGCGGGCGCGACCTGCTGCCCGAGGCGATCGACGAGGACGACCCCCTCTCCCCCGCCTACAACGTCTACGCCGTCACCAAACTGGCGCAGGAGAACCTGGTGGCCGCTTGGGCGACCGAGACCGGGGGCAGCGCCGCCGCGTTGCGCTACCACAGCGTGTACGGGCCGGGAATGCTCGCCAGCACCTACACCGGGGTGTCGGGCTCCTTCCACGGCGCCGTGGTGACGGGACGCCCGCCCCGGGTCTTCGAGGACGGCCGGTCGCGCCGGGACTTCGTCCACGTGGACGACGCCGCGTCCGCCAACGTCCTGGCGTTGCGGCACGCCGCCGCGGGGTTCCGCGCCTACAACGTCGGCAGCGGAACCCCGCACACGATCTACGAGGTCGCGCGGACGCTGTCGGAGGCGGCCGGCGCGCCCGAACCCGTCGTCACCGGCGAGTACCGCGTCGCGGACATGCGCCACATCTACGGCTCGACCGAGCGGATCACGCGGGAGCTGGGGTGGCGGCCGCGGGTCGACTTCACCGCCGGCATCCGCGAGTTCGCCCTCTCCCCGATGCGCACCGGCGCGGCCGCGGCCGCGAGGTGAGCCGGCCGGCCGCCGGCCGGCGGCTCCGGCTAGCTGGAGCCGGCGGACCGGCGGCAGGCGAAGGCGACGAAGAAGCGGGTGGTGTGCACGCCGAGCACCTCGTCGAAGACCTCGCGCAGCATGGGCTCCACGGCCTTGGCCGGCAGCAGCTGCGTCCGGTACGACGCCCAGCGCACGCGGCCTCCCGTCGCGCGCATCGCCACCGCGTTGGCCAGAAAGAGCGCGGAGCGGCCGAGGTGCTGCAGCGCTCCGTAGCGGGTGCGCTGGTAGTCGTGGTAGTTGTCGATCGTCCACAGGTTGCCGATGAAGACGCCGCCGGGCTCGACGAAGGTCTTCAACCGCTCCAGCACCTTGCGCACCCGGCCGAGGTGGTGCACGGCGTCCACGCACAGCACCAGCGGCGCCGTGCCCAGGTCGTCCACCGCCCAGAAGTCGCCCTGGCGCAACGTGAGCCCCGGGTGCTCGACGCGCTCGCCGGCGATCCGCAGGGCCTGCTCGGAGATGTCGACGGCGACGATCTCCTTCGCCGCCGTGGACCGCGCGGCCATCGCGGTGAACTCCCCGGTGCCGCAGGCGATCTCTATCACCCGCGCGGCGTCGCCGCCGTACGTCTCGATGTATTCGGCGATCTTCTTCTTCTGCGCCCTGAAGTCGTCGCCGAGCACGGGACGGCTCTCGACCTCGTCGCGGTCCCAGAACCGCCGGGCCCAGTAGTCGCGCCCCTCGGGGGCGTGGTCGCCGATCAGCAGGTGACCGGCGCGGACGAGGGTCTCAGCAAGCATGGACGGACCTTTCGCATCGGGACGGCGGCCGCTGCCGCCGGTCGGACAGGGTGTCGATGCTCCGACCGAACCTTTCGGCACGGCGGTCGAGACGCCCTCGAAGGCGGATCGATCAGGCCTCCAGTCGTCGTCGACCCGCGGCTGCGAGCGTGCCGCGTGACATCCCCTGGCGCGGCGTGACGCAACGGCCCCCGCTCCGCGCGCCGCGCGACCGCCGGCGAAAGGAGCAGCCATGGCCACCGAGATCGGACGTCGAGAGCTCATCGGCAAGGGCGGCAGGCTGGTGCCCGCGGTCGGTGCGGGGGCGCTGCTGGCCGCGGCGCTGGCGCCCGGCCGGGCCTCCGCCGACACCGCGGCGCACCGCGGGTTCGCGCTGCCGGGCACGTGGTCCATCACCATCGCCAACCTGGACGTGCCCGACTACCCGCCCGAGCCGGGCCTGTTCGCGTTCAGCCGGGACGGCCTGCTGATCGGCACCGGCGCCTCGCGGATCGTCGGCTTCGGCACGTGGAAGGCCACCGGCGCGGCCGCGTTCACCGTGGACTACCGGCACTTCGTGATCTCCGACGCCGGCAAGGTCACCGGGACGGTGCAGGTCCAGCAGCAGGGCACGCTGCTGTCGCCGACGAAGGTGGAGCTGACCGGCCAGGCCTCGCAGGTGGACCTGGACGGCAACGTGGTGGTCACCTTCCGCGCCCGGTCCACCGGCACCCGCTACGGCTTCGGCCCCGCCGACCTGGGCGCCTGACCGCCGCCGGCCGCGACGCGGGCGCTGGGGCCGCCGGCCTCCGCCAAACGGCGGCCCCAGCGCCGGTAGTAGCGCGCCCGCACCAGCCGGCGGGGCAGCATCCGCGCCATGAGCACCCGCCACCGGTAGTCCAGCCCGGGGACGCACAGGGGCCGTCCGGCGGCGACGGCGGCCAGCCCTTCGCGCGCCACGTCGTCCACGTCGAGCAGCCTGCCGAGCCGCCCCGACTCGCGGTGCCCGGCGGAACGGTGCAGCCGCGTGCCGCCCACCGACCCCGGGCACAGCGCCGTGACGTGCACGCCCCTCCAGCAGACCTCGCCGTGCAGGCTCTCGCTGAAGGAGGTCGTGAAGGACTTGGCCGCCGCATAGGGAGCGCCGCCGGGCGCGGGCAGGAAGGCCATCACCGAGGAGACGTTGACGACGCCGCCGTGGCCGCGTTCGAGCATCCCGGGCAGCGCGGCCCGCGTCAGCCGGATCGGCGCCCAGGTGTTGAGCGCCAGGTCGCGTTCCAGGCCGGCGGGCTCGCGGCGGGCGAACGGGCCGATGCCGCCCAGCGCGCCCGCCCCGTTGACCAGCAGGTCCACCGGCCGGCGCGGGTCGGACACCCGCGCGGCGACCCGCTCCAGGCCGGCCGGGGCGGCCAGGTCGGCGGGCAGCACCTCCACCCGCGCCCCGTGCTCGCGGCGCAGCTCGTCGGCCAGCGCGCGCAGCCGCGCCGCGTCGCGCGCCACCAGGACCAGGGCGCTGCCCTCGGCGGCCAGGAGCCGCGCGAACGCCGCCCCGACGCCGCCGGACGCTCCGGTCACCACGGCGGTCGCGTACCTCGTCATGTCCGCTCCTTCGTCACCAGGCGACCGGCAGGGTCAGCGGCCCCCGGACCATGCCGCCGGTGCGCCACCGCGGCCGCCGCGCCGGCTCGGCGTGCCGCAGGCCGGGGAACCGCTCCAGCAGCGTGGACAGGGCCACGGTCAGCTCGACGCGCGCCAGGGCCGCGCCCAGGCAGCGGTGGGGGCCGTGGCCGAACGCCAGGTGCGGGTTGGGGTCGCGGCGCAGGTCGAGCCGGTCGGGATCGTCGAACACGGCGGCGTCCCGGTTGGCCGAGGTGATCGCCGGCAGCACCGCGTCGCCCGCGCGGATCCGCGCGCCGCCCAGCTCGAGGTCCGCCGTGGCGACGCGGATCGTGCCGCCGGCGGCGGAGACGGCGACGTAGCGCAGCAGCTCCTCCACCGCCGTGGGCATGAGCCCGGGGTCGTCGCGCAGTTCGGCGAGCCGTTCGGGCCGGTCCAGCAGCGCCTGCACCGATCCGGCGATCATGCTGGAGGCCGTCTGGTACCCGGCGACCAGCAGGGTGACGCCGAGCGCGACGAGCTCCCGCTCGGTGAGCCGGTCCTGCTCGCGCGCGGCCAGCAGCGAGCTGAGCAGGTCGTCGCCCGGTTCGGCGCGCCGCGCCGCGACCAGGGACCCGAAGTAGCCGCGCAGCCGGGCGGCGGCGTCCGCCACGGCCGCCGGGTCGGTGCCGGCGACGCCCAGATAGTCGTCGACCCACGACCGGAAGCGGTCCAGGTCGGGTTCGGGGACGCCCAGCAGCGTGCTGATCACCCGGATCGACAGCGGCCCGGCGTACCCGGCCACCAGGTCGGCCGGGGGCCCGGCGGCGGCCAGGGCGTCGGCGAGCTCCTCGGCGATCGCGCGGATGCGCGGCCGGAACCGCTTCATCCGGTGCGCGGTGAACTCGCCGGCCACCAGGCGGCGCAGCCGGGTGTGCTCTGGCGGGTCCATGGTGGTGATCGAGCCGGCCTCCAGGGCGATGCCGCGCACCCGCGGCGCGCCGCGGCGCGCGGCGGCGGCCCGGCTCAGCCGCGGCTCGGCCAGCAGCCGCTGGTTGTCGGCGTAGCGGCTGACCAGCCACGCCCGGCTGCCGTCGGGCAGCAGGACCCGCGCGACGGGACGGCGCTCCCGCAGCTCGGCGTACGTCGGCGCGGGCGCGGGCCCCGGGGGCACGGGCGGGGGGAAACGCAGCAGCGGCTCCTCGTCGGCCATCTCCCCTCCCTGGTTCGGCCGGTCACGCACGCGGCATCGTCCGGCCCGCGGGTCGAGGGCCGCTCGAGGCCCGGCCGCCGACCGGCCCTCGATCACGGCTCGAGGCGGGGATCGGAGTCTGGTCCGCGGTGCGGACGCCGCCGGCGCCCGCCGTCAGCGAGTCGATCGGAGGGGAGCACCGTGCTGGACAACGCGCTGGGCGTCGTCGCGCTCTCGGGGAGCGGCATCACCGCGGGTGTGCTGCTGGCCGTGGCCATCAGCATCGTCCCCGCGCTGCGAGCGGTGTCGCCCCCGTTGTACGTGCGCATGCACCAGCTGCTCGGTCGCAACTGGGACCCCGTCATGCCGCTGATCGTGCTCACCTCGGCGGCCGCCAGCCTGACGCTCGGGGTGATCGCGGACGAGAGCGGGACGCGGGCGCTGTTCCTGTGCGGAGCGGTGCTGCTGGTCGGGGTGTCGGGCGTCTCGCATCTGCTGAACGTGCCGCTGAACCGCCAGGTCAAGAGCCTGGACCCGGACGCGCCCCTGCCGGCGGACTGGCGGGACCCGCGCGCCGAGTGGCGGCGCTGGCATCTGCTGCGCACCGTCCTGGCGATCGCGGCCGTGCTGGTGAACACGACGGCGGCGGTGATGTGAGGAGAAACGGTGGATCTGGGACTGCGAGGCAGAAGAACACTGGTGACCGGCGGCACCCGCGGGGTGGGGCGCGCGGTGGCCCTGGCCGCGGCCCGCGCGGGCGGGCGCGTCGTCGCCTGCTACCACCGCGACGAGACCGCCGCCAAGAGCCTGCAGGCCGAACTGGACGGCATCGGCGGCGGGCATCTGGTGGTGCGCGCCGACGTCACCACCGAGGCGGGCGCCGAGCACCTGGCGGCCCGGTGCCGCGACGCGCTGGGCGGCCTGGACGCGCTGGTCAACAACCTGGGCGTGGACGCCTCCGCCGGGCTGGCGGAGCTGGAGCATCCCGAGTGGCGGCGCGTGCTCGACGCCAACCTCACCTCGATGTACCTGGTCACCCGGGCCGCCCTGGCGCTGCTGGGGGACGGCGGGTCGATCGTGAACATCGGCAGTTCGCTGGCCGGGCGCGGCGCCCCCGACCGCGCCCACTACGCCGCGTCCAAGGCGGGCGTGCTGGGGCTGACCAGCTCGCTCAGCAAGGAACTGGGCCCGCGCGGCATCCGCGTCAACACGGTCCTGCCCGGCTTCGTCGACAAGCCGGACGAGGAGAAGGACGGCGGCGGGCCGCCGCCCCAGGTGCGGCGGCGGCTGGCGGGCATGACGGCGCTCGGCCGCCTGGCCCGCCCCGACGACGTCGCCGGCGTCGTGCTGTTCCTGGCGGGCGACCTGTCCCGAGCCGTGACCGGGGCGAGCATCCCGGTGGACTGCGGCGTGTGACCGCGCCGCGCGAGGAGGTCTCATGAGCGACGACGGCGGCACGCGCACCCTCGGGTTCCTCGGACTCGGCGCGATGGGCGCGGGCATGGCCACGCGCCTGGTGGAGTCGGGCTACTCGGTGCGCGTCTACAACCGCACGACGGCCAAGGCGGCGCCGGTCGTGGCGGCCGGCGCGCAGGCGGCGCGGACCGCGGCCGACGCGGTCGACGGCGCCGACGCCGTCATCGTCAGCCTGGCCGACGAGCCGGCGGTGGAGAAGGTGCTGTTCGGCGACGCCGCGTCCCGGCTCGGCGAGGGCGCCCTGGTCATCGACACGTCCACGGTCTCCCCGGACTTCGCCCGGCAGGCCGCCCGCCGCCTGTCCGCGCTGGGCGCGCGCCGCGTCGAGGCGTGCGTCTTCGGCAATCCCCTGCAGGCCCGGTCCGGGGAGCTGCGCGTGCTGACCGCCGGGGACCGCGCGGACGTGGACGCGGCGCGCGGCGTGCTGGAGACGATCGGCCGGGAGATCCGGTACTTCGGGCCGCCCGGCGCCGCCGCCACCATGAAGCTCGTCCTCAACATGCTCATCGGCGCCGAGATCGCCGCGCTGGCGGAGGCGGCGCGGCTCGGCGAGGCCGCGGGGCTGGACCGCGACGCCGTGCTGGACTGCGTGGCCGGCAGCGGGGTCGCCTCCATGGTGATGGCGTTCCGCGCGGCGATCATGCGCGAGCGGCGGTACGAGCCGGCCGCGTTCCGCGCCCGCCTGATGGCCAAGGACCTGCGGCACGCCGTCGACCTGGCCGAGACGGCGGGCGCCGCGCTGCCGCTGGCCGAACGCGCGCTGGAGATCGTCACGGCGGCCGTCGACCGCGGTGACGGCGACAAGGACCTGGCCGTCCTGGCCGAGCACGCACACGACCCACGACAGAGGTGACGCATGGAGAACACGACGACGGCGCCGCGGCAGGACGAGGATCTCGCCGAACGCTCCCCCTTCGACCTGCTGGCCGCGCTGCCCGCCCGGCACCAGCTGATGATGCTCACCATGGGCCGGGTCGTCGCCCCGGTGATCTGGGCGCTCACCGAGCTGGGCGTCGCCGACCACCTGGCGGGCGGCCCGCAGCCGGTCGGCGAGCTGGCCCGGCGGACCCGCTGCCATGAGCCCACCCTGCTGCGGCTGCTGCGCACCGCGGCGGCCTTCGGGGTGTTCACCGAGCTGCCCGACGGCCGGTTCCGGCTGACCCCCATGTCGGAGCTGCTGCGCGCCGACGCCGAGCACAGCGTGCGCGACCTGGTGCTGATGAACGGCACCGAGCTGTTCTGGCGGCCTTACGAGGCCCTCCTGTACACCGCGCGCACCGGGCGGCCCGCGTTCGAGCGCGTCTTCGGCACGACCCTGTTCGCGTACCTGGAGGACAAGCCGGATCTGGCCGAGGTCTTCCACCGCGCGATGACGGCGGCCAGCAGGCGCGGCGCCGGCGCGGTCGCCGCGGCCGTCGACCTGCCGCCCGGCGCCCGGGTGGCCGACATCGGCGGCGGGCAGGGCTACCTGCTGGCCGAGGTGCTGCGGCGCCATCCGGACTGCCGCGGCGTGCTGTTCGACCGTCCCGCGGCGGTCGAAGGCGCGGACGCCGTCCTGGGCGCCTGGGACCTGGCCGACCGCGTCGAGTGCGCGGCGGGCGACTTCTTCGACGAGGTCCCCGCCGGCTGCGACGCCTACCTGCTCAAGCACGTGCTGCACGACTGGCCCGACGAGGACGCCCTGCGGATCCTGCGCAACGTGCGGGAGGCCATCGGCGACGACGACTCCGCGCGCGTCCACGTCGTGGAGATGACCATCGGCCGGCCCAATGCCCTGGACATCGCCCGGCTGCTGGACATCGACATGCTCGTGACCTCCGGCGGGCGGGAGCGCTCGGTCGGCGAGTACCAGCGGCTCGCCGCCGCGGCGGGCCTGGAGCTCACCGGGCGGCGAGCCGCCGCCGGGAACACCGTGCTGGTGTTCCGGCCGGTGCCGAGGATCACACCCCGCTGAGGTCCCGTGGGCGCCGTCCCCCGGCGCCGAGGGCGACGACCGTGTCGACCAGGGCGGCGGGGGGCGGCAGCGCGGCGACCTCGTCGCGGATGGACCGCGCGGCCGCGCCGTAGGCGGCGTCCTCCAAGAGGGCGCCGGCCTCGGCGCGGATCCGGTCGATCGCGGCCTCGGCGAGCGGCAGCGACCGCCCGGCGCCGGCGGCCGCCACCTGCCGGGCGTTCAACGGCTCGTCGGCGAGCGCGTGCACCACCAGTTGCGGCACCCCCAGCACCGCGGAGGTGATCATGGTGCCGGCGCCGCCCTGGTGCACGATCGCGTCGCACGCGGGCAGGGACAGGTGGAGCGGCACCGACTCCAGCACCAGCGCGCCCCTCGGCAGTTCGCCGAGCAGATGCCGGTGCCCCGCGCCGATCGCCACCAGCACGTCGACGTCCAGGTCGCACAGCGCCTCCACGGCGTGCCGCACCGGGTCCAGGTGGCCGGTCTGCTTGACGAACGTCGTCCCCCAGGTCACGCACACGCGCGGCCGCGCGCGGGGACCGGACGGCAGGTCCGGGACGGTGCCCGACCCGTTGAACGGCACGTACCGCATGAGCGTGCGGTTGGGCGCGGCGGCCGACTGCAGGCGGGGCGGGCACACGTCGACGGTGACCGTGCCGAGGTGGTCGGCGTCCGGCACGCCGTAGCGCTCCAGCAGCGGCGCCAGCGACGGCCCCTCGACGTCCCAGCGCTCCAGGGTGTAATCGGTGCCCCACAGGTGACGCACCAGCGGCAGGTCGAGGACGTGCGCGGCGACCAACCCGGCGTAGGCGCGCGGCTCGTACACGATGACGTCGGGCCGCCAGACGCGCGCGAAGGCGATCACGTCGTCGGCCATCGCCTCGGCCACGGCCGCGAACATCCGCATCGCGCGGCTCGACCGCGCCCGCTCGTCGCCGCGCCAGTCGGGGTCGGTCTCGCCGGGCCCGTACCAGACCGCGCCGAGGTCGACGTCGGCGCCCGCCTTCACCGCGGGCAGCCCGGTGCCGCGGACCGCCTGCAGGAACCCGGGCTGGCTGGCGACGGCCACCTCGTGTCCGGCCGCGCGCAGCGCCCACGCCAACGGGACCATCGGGAAGAAGTGCGAGGGGGCGGGGAACGTGGTGAACAGAACTCGCATGCCGGACTCCTACAAGCCGATGTGGAGGAGGTTCGCCACGGCGGCCGAGACGGCGTCCGCCGCGTCGACGGGGTGATCCGGACTGCGCCAGGCGACGAACCCGTCGGGTCGGACGAGCAGCGCCCCGTTCGCGGGCATCCGGTGTCCGCGGTCCCACACCCCGCCGGGATCGTGCAGGTCCGCGCCGAAGGCGTGGACGTCCAGCCGGACGCCCAGCCGGTCCGCGGCGATGCGCGCGCCCGCGCACCACGCCTCCCCGGCGGGTCCGGCGAGGAGCACGGGGCGGTCCCGGTACAGGTCGAGCGTGGAGACCGTCTCGCCGCCGTGCCCGATCCACAGGTGCGGGGCGCGGGTGCCCACCTGCCCGGTCAGCTCCTCGGGCGGGAACGCCTCCGGGTCCACGGCGCCGGCGCCGTCGGGATACCGGTATCCGAAGACGACGCCGTAGTAGGGGGCGGCGGGTTCGTCCGTGCCGAGCACGTTGCGGCCGGTCCGGTCCCGCATCAGCAGCAGGGCCTGACGCATGGTGAACTCGGCCACCGGCCGGCGCTCGGCCTCGTAGGTGTCCAGCAGCCCGGCGCCGGCCTGGCCGTCCAGCACGGCGGCCAGCTTCCAGGCCAGGTTGTGGGCGTCCTGGATGCCCGTGCCCGAGCCCAGCGCGCCCACCGGCGGCATCGTGTGCGCGGCGTCCCCGGCCAGGAACACCCGACCGTCGCGGAACCGCTCGGCGACGCCGGCGGAGATGGTGTAGCGCAGCAGCCGGGTGCCGTCGCGCAGCTGCGGGACCAGGCGCGGCTCCAGCTCCGGGTCGCCCACCGCCTTGCGGATCATGTCGGCCGCCTCGGCCTCGTCCACCCGGGCCAGCGGGACGCTGAACACCCAGCGGTCCGCCCCGTCGTGCGGGACGATCACGGTGCCGGGCACCGGCCGGTCCACGTGGCACACCGCGATGCTGCGGCCGCGCACGTGCCGGGACAGGTCCGCCTCGAACGCCAGCGTCACGGTCTCGCCGAGCACGCCGGGCCCCGGTTTCGCGATGCCCAGCCGCCGCCGGACGGGGCTGTCCGCGCCGTCGGCGGCGATCATGTAGTCGGCCGTCAGGACGCGTTCGGCGCCGTCGTCCAGGTCCCGGACCGTCGCGCGCACCCCGTCGGCGTCCTGCTCGAAGGACTCCACAAGCGTGCCGAAGCGCAGCCGGGCGCCCAGGTCGGCCGCGCGCTCGCGCAGCAGCTCCTCCAGGCGGTCCTGGTCGACCGGCACCCACGAGCACGGGCTGAAGGCGGTGGGGTCCTCGCCGGGGCTCTCGCCCATCCGGCTCCGCTCGGGGCCGGCCAGCGTCTCCGCCCTGATCATCAGGTCGCCGGTGCCGGTGTTGCGGCGGGCCCGCACGTCGTCGGCGAGGCCCGCCTGGCGGAACAGCTCCTGGGTGCGCGGGTTGACGGTGCGGGCCCGGGGGTGCACGAGCACCCCCCGATGCCGTTCGACCAGGGTGACCGGGACGCCGTGGCGGCGGAGGAACACCGCCGCCGACAGGCCCGTCAGGCCGCCCCCCACCACCAGGACGGAGGTGGTCTCCTCGACCGGGACGGTGCCGCTCATGGCAGCGCGGGGACGTCGCGGACGTACACGTCCTGGGGGTCGCCGGACCGCAGGCCGCTCATCACGAACGCCGACACGAACCGGTCGCGCGCGTGCGTCAGCCCGGTGTAGGTGCCCAGGAACGGGCCGCCGAACCAGCGGATCGCCTGGTCCAGGTCGAACGGTCCGCCGAGCCGCTGCTCGCGCCACCCCCGGCCGGCGACGCAGCCGGCGCCACGGCAGCTCGCCAGCCAGTGCGCGGCGGACGTGCCCGCCCCGGGCCCGTCGTCGCGCAGGTCGTAGTAGGCGACGCCCACCGTGCCGTCCGCGGCGACGTCGACCTGCGGCGTGAACGCCTGGCCGGGACCGCCGGGCGGCGAGTCGGGCGTGGCGTTCACTCGCCGCGGACGGGTCCAGGTGCGTCCGCCGTCGAAGGAGGCGGTCAGCGCGACCGCGCTGCGGCTGTCGCTGATCCGCGCGTCGTTCCACACCATGTACACGCGGCCCTTGGCGTCCACGGCCACGTCGGGCACCAGGGAGGCGCCGACGATGGGCGTGGTCGTGCCGGGAAGCACCGGGGCGCCCAGCTCGGTCTCGGCGATCGTCACGGGCGCCGACCAGGTGGTCCCCCCGTCCGTGGAGCGGATGACGCGCAGCCGCTCGGGCCCGGGTTCGGGGTCGGCGGCCGCGCCCGCCCCCGGGCCGGGCGCGAACGGCCCCTCGTGGAACAGGTCGAGCAGGGTGCCGTCCGGCAGCACGACGATCTGGTTGCCGATCGTCCCGTCGCCGGGCGGCGGACTGTGCACCGCGCGCGGGGGCGACCAGGTGCGGCCGCCGTCGACGCTGCGGCTGAACAGCAGCTGGTGGGTGTGCTCGGTGCTGTTCCACCGGTTCCACGCCAGGTACGCCCGGCGCGGGTCGCGCGGGTCGACGGTGAGCCCCGGCTTGTCGTGGAAGAACCCCGACATCGGGTCCGAGGCGATCTCCACCGGGGCGTTCCAGGTCCGCCCGCCGTCATCGGAGGTGACGACGATGATCCCGGTGCTCAGCGGCTCGTTCCTGGCGGCCATCATCGCGGCGTACAGCCGTCCGTCGCGGCCGAAGGCCAGCCACGGGTTGGTGATGCGGCCGTACTCGCCGCCCGAGCACAGCGTCAGCCGCGGCACGACCTGCCGCCAGGTGCGGCCGCCGTCGGCGGTCACGGCGGCCACCAGGCCGCGCGCGCTGCCGTACATCCAGCGGTCCTGCTGCCAGGCCACCACGCGGCGGCGCGGATCGGCGGGGTCGACCGCCACCGCCGACTCGACCTCGGAGTGCAGCGTGTACGTCTCTCCGGGCGTGGCGTCCGACGTGCAGGAGGCGAACGGGCTGGCCCCCGACAGGCGGACGGGCCGAGAGTCGGCGGCGGCCGACACCGCCCGCGCCGGCACCGACTGAGCCGCCAGCAGCGGTGCCGCCAACAGCACCGCGAAAACGGTTCGGGATCTGTGTCGCATCATCGAAGACCTCGCGTCGTGTCCTGGCATGGCGGGGTCGCCGCCGGGTCGCCGGCGGAAAGCCAGGCCGATGCTAGGGAGCGCGGCTGGAAGACCGCTCGAAGCCGCGGCGGCGGCCCGCGGCGGCGCACCGCGCCGATTCGAGCGTCCGCCGACCCGTCCGCTTCACGATCGGTCGTCATGAGCGGCCTGATGGAGACCGAGGTCCTGATCGTGGGGGCCGGGCCGACGGGCCTCACCGTGGCGGTCGAGCTGGCCCGGCGCGGCGTGCCCTGCCGCGTCGTGGAGGAGCGCCGCCTGCCCCGGCAGAGCACCCGCGGCTGCACCGTCTACCAGCGCACCCTCGAGGTCTTCGACGCCATGGGGCTGCCGGTGGACGACTACGTGGCCCAGGGCGCCCGCATGGCGCGGCGCGTCTACCACCTGTTCGGCGAGCGCATCGGCACGGTCGACATGGCCGAACCCGGAAGCTCCCGACCGTATCCGCTGGTCGTCGGGCAGAACGTGACCGAGCGGTACCTGGAGCGCCGCCTGGCGGACCTCGGCGTCACGGTGCTGCGCGGCGCGTCCGCCGAGACGGTGGCACAGGACGACGACGGCGTCACCGTCACCCTGCGCCACGCGGAGGGACGGCGGTCGACCGTCCGCGCGGCCTGGCTGGTGGCCGCTCAGGGGGCGTCCGCCTCCATCCGCGACGCGCTCGGCGTGGCGTGGCGGGAGTGGCGCAGGTTCACCGGCGTGCGGATGCTGCAGATCGACGCCCGCGTGCACCTGCCGTTCGCCCTGCCGCCCGACGAGGCGCACATGTTCTTCGGCGCCCGCGGGCACGTGGGCTGCGTGCCGCTGCCGGACGGACGGCACCGCGTCTTCGTCGTGCGGCGGGAGCCGGCGGACGGCGACGACGGGCGCGGCGATCCCGAACCCGCGGAGATCGCCGCGGCGATGGCCCCGCTGTGCGGGGTCGGCGAGGTGCGGCTGAGCGACGGGCTGTTCGCCTGGCGGGTGCGCCTGCAGAACCGGTTCGCCGACCGGCTGCGCGTCGGCCGGGTCCTGCTGGCGGGCGACTCGGCGCGGGTGTTCGCCCCCGTGCACGCCCAAGGCATGAACACCGGCGTCCAGGACGCCTTCAACCTGGGCTGGAAGCTGGCCGCCGTGGCCGCCGACGGGGCCCCCGAGACGCTGCTGGACACCTACGAGGCCGAGCGGCGCCCCGTCTTCGAGGAGCTGCTGGCGCGCACCGAACGCTCCCTGGACTTCGGCGTCCAGGAGGCGCCCGGCCGCGAACCGCTGCTCGCGGCGATCGCGGCGAACCGGCCCAAGCGCACCCAGCTGGCCGTCGACTACCCCGACTCCCCCCTCACCCGCGAGCTGCTCGGCGGGGCCGACGGGCCGGCGGCCGGCCGGCGCGCGCCCGGCCGCTGGGACGGCCGCTGGACGCTGCTCGTGCTGCCCGGACCGCGCCCGGACCGCGAGCGCATCCGCCGGCTGATGACCGACGTGGACCCGAGGGTCGAAGTGATCGTCGACGTCGACGGCACCCGGGCCGGCCTCGCGGCGCCCGACGCCGCGCGGATCTACCTCGTCCGCCCGGACGGCCACATCGGCCTGCGCGGCGGCCTCGAGCACGGCCCCCAGGTCGCCGCCTATCTCGACGACGTTCTCGGACCGGTGCCGCGACGCACCCCGTCCCGCGCATAGGAGATCGCATGCCGACCTTGAGACCGCTCTGCGTCCTGACCGCCGCCCTCGTCGCGCCGCTGCTGCCGGCGGCGACCGGCGTCGCGCCGGCCCGCCCCGCCGCGGCCGCCGTCTCCGTCCCGTCCCGTCCGCCGGTGGTGCCGGTCGAGGTCACGGCCGACGGCTTCTGCGCCCCGGGCCCGGACCCCCGCCCGCCCGGCCTCGTCACCTTCCGGGTCACCACCCCGGACCCGTCGGGGCACTGGTGGGCGCTGCTGCGCCTGCGCGACGGGGTGACCTTGGAGCAGGTCAACCAGGAGTTCGCCGACAGCTACTCGCCGGACCCCGCGGTGGCGCTGCCCGCGCTGCGGGCCATCTACCGGGACGTCGACTTCCGCGGCGGCGTCTCCGTCACCCCCGCCGGCCCCGTGTCCGTCACCTCCCACTTCGAGCCCGGCACCTACTACATGTCCGACACGGCGCTGGAAGGCGCCACGGACGGCTGCGGCACCGGCCTCACCCACCTGCAGCGGTTCCGCGTCGCGGGAGAACCGCGGCACGCGCGGCCGCCCAAGGTGAACACCGTGGTCGAGGCGCAGGCGACCGATTCGGGCCAGCGCTTCGTCATGCCCGGCACGTGGCCCCGCAAGGCCTCGGTCCTGCTGCGCAACCGCGCGCGGCAGCCGCACGAGGTGATCATCGTCCGGGTGGTCCCCGGCACGACCGACGCCGACGTCGCCCGGTACTTCGACGCCTTGCAGAACGGCGACACGAGCGTCCCCGACCCCTTCCGGGAGACCGTCGGCGGCATGCTCGCCGTCTCCCCCGGGCGGGAGGGGATCTTCCAGATCGACCTGCCGCCGGGGCGCTATGCCGTGCTGTCGTTCGTGCGCAATCCGCAGACCGGCGTGAAGAGCGCCTTCGAAGGGATGTTCAAGACCGTCACGGTCCGCTGACGACGCGTCCCGCGGCCGGTCGAGCACGGTTCGAGCGGCCGCGTGGACCATCGACCCGGCCGTTGCCCAACGCTGGTGAAAGGTGGCCTCATGTCCCCCGACCACGCCTCCGAGCAGGTACGACAGCTCAACAGGATCGTCTTCCGCCCGTGGGAGCCGCAGATCATCGCGACGTTCGTCCGGTTCGAGATGGCCGAGCGGCTGGCCGCGGGCCCCCGGACGACCGACGACCTGGCCGCCGAGCTCGGCGCGCACGCCGACTCGCTCGGCCGGTTCCTGCGTTCCTGCGCCGTGCTGGATCTGCTGGAGACGTCCGACGGGACGACGTTCTCCGTCACCGAGCTCGGCAGGCTGCTGTGCTCGCACGAGGCGGGCATGCGCAACATCGTGATGATGAACTTCACCCCCGGCATCTGGAACCGCGCCGGGCGGCTGTACGAGACGGTCCTGACCGGGAAGCCGGTCCTGGACGACAACGGCGAGGACCTCTACGACTACTACCGGCACAGCCCGGACGAGCGCGCCTGGCACGCCGCCGCCATGGCCGACCTGGCCGGCGACGCCGGCGCGGCCATCGCCGAGCACTACGACCTCGGCCCCGTGTCCACGGTGGTGGACGTCGGCGGCAGCCTCGGCGTGCTGCTGTCGCGGCTGCTCGAGAAGACCCCGGGGGTCACCGGCACGGTGTTCGACCTGCCCGACATCGTGGCGAAGGGCCGCGAGTGGGCCGCGGGCACCGGCGTGGCCGACCGGCTGTCGTTCGTCGGCGGCAGCTTCTTCGAGGACGTCCCTCCCCGGGCCGACCTGTACCTGCTCAAGCAGGTGCTGTGCGACTGGGGCGACGAGGACGCGGCGCGGATCCTCGACAGCGTCTTCCGCGGCGCGCCCTCCGGCAGCCGCCTGGTCGTCATCGAGTGGATGCGCCCGGACGACGCCATGCCGTCGGAGTTCGACAGCATGAGCCTGGGCCTGCAGGCGGTCACCGGCGGGCGGGTCCGCACCGAGCGGGAGTTCGTCGGACTGCTGGAAGGCGCCGGGTTCAAGTTCGAGTCGACCGTCACCGTGCCGAGCCTGCTGCTGCCCAGGCCGTGGCACTTGCTGCAGGCGGTCCGCCCCTGAGGCGAGGACCCGGGGCGTCCGCGCGGGCGTCCACCACCCGGAAGCGTCATGTCGGCGCGGACGGCGCAATTTCCCATTTTTCCTCGGCCGCGACTTGACCGGGCGCCGCGGAATCGGTTCCCATAGGACCGGCACGGAAGTGTTTTTCCGTCCTTTTTCTCGGACCTGTTCGACAAGGCAGAGGGGAATGCCTGGATGTCCGATTCGAAAAAGCCGACCTGGTCCGCTTCCGGAGTGGTGGACGCTCCCCCGAAGGAGGTGTGGAAGGCGCTGGTGCGCTTTCTCGAGCAATCCGGGCTGGGCAAGGTCACGGTGGACGAGGCGGAGCGGCGCGTCTCCCTCCAGGGCGAGTGGTGGTACCGGGGCGAGCACATCGTCAAGGACCACAACGGGGGAAGCCTGATCCAGTACCGCGTGTACAACATCGCGCCCGGCACGACCCGCTGGATGGTGCCGCTGTTCGCCCCGTCCAAGGGGAAGCTGCGCGAACAGTTCCAGGACCTGCTGCGCACCCTCGGACAGACCCTGCGCGCCGGGGCCCGCTACCGCCCCAGCAAAATCTCCTCTGAATAACGCACGGCAGATGGCGCCCGACGAAATAGCGTGCTCCGCAATATCTGGCGCCAGCTGATCGGGCCGCGGACCGGCCCGCGATTCTCGACCTCCCCTTGAGCGAGTGGTCAGCGCCGCCGCCCACACTGGCCGCAATCCACTCGAACAGCGGGGAGGTCGCTCAATGAAGGCGCTCGTCTTGTGCGGCGGGCACGGCACGCGGCTGCGGCCCATCACGCACACCTCGGCCAAGCAACTGGTGCCCGTCGCCAACAAGCCCGTCCTGTTCTACGGCCTGGAGGCCCTGCGCGAGGCCGGCATCGAGGACGCCGGCATCATCGTCGGCGACACCGCCGAGGAGGTGCGCCGCGCGGTCGGCGACGGGTCGCGGTTCGGGCTGCGCGTGACCTACATCCAGCAGGAGGCCCCGCTGGGCCTCGCGCACGCCGTGCTCATCGCGCGCGACTACCTGGGCGACGACGACTTCGTCATGTACCTGGGCGACAACTTCCTCGTCGACGGGCTGACCGGGGTGGTCGAGACGTTCCGCCGCACCCGGCCGGACGCCCAGCTGCTGCTCACCCCCGTCGCCGACCCCAGCGCGTTCGGCGTGGCCGAACTGGACCGCGACGGCCGCCTCGTCGGCGTCGAGGAGAAGCCGCGGCGGCCGCGCAGCGACCTGGCCATCATGGGCGTGTACCTGTTCACCCCCGTGGTGCACGAGGCCGTGCGCTCCATCAAGCCGGAGGCGCGCGGCGAGCTGGAGATCACCACCGCGATCCGCTGGATGCTGGAGCAGGGGCTGCGGGTCACGTCCCACGTCGTGCACGGCTACTGGAAGGACACCGGCCGGGTCGAGGACATGCTGGAGTGCAACCGGCTCGTCCTGGAGTCCCAGGAGCCGAGGGTGGTCGGCGAGGTGGCCGAGGACTGCCAGACCGTGGGCCGCGTCGTGGTGGAGGAGGGCGCCCGGGTCAGCGGGTCGCGGCTGGTCGGCCCCTTGATCATCGGCCCGGGCGCGGTGGTGCGCGACAGCTACGTCGGCCCGTTCACCTCGATCGGCCCCGGCTGCGTGATCCGCGACACCGAGGTGGAGTTCTCCATCGTCATGGAGCGCTCCTCGGTGCTGGGCGTGCGGCGCATGCGCGACTCGCTCGTCGGCAAGGACGTGGTCATCACGCCCGCCGCCGCGCAGCCCCGGGCCTACCAGTTCGTCCTGGGCGACCACAGCCGCGTCCGCATCGGCTGACCGCCCGCCGTCCGCCGCCGCACCGGGGCGCCCACCGCCGGTCCAGCGAGCCTCAAGCGGCGGCGTGTGCGATGACGGCAATCGGCTTTCGTTGGGAGGTTCCCATGCCGTACGCGGCGATCACCTACCGGGTCAAGCCCGGCTGCGAGGACGAGCTGGAGAAGATCTTCGCCGACTTCAAACGGGTCGACACGCCCGAGATGCGCGACGAGAACGGCGAGCCGGTGGGCCGGCTGCTGGGCACCGCCGTCTTCGTGAAGGACGAGTTCATGGTCCGCGTCATCCATTACGAGGGCGACTTCGCCGCCATCGCGCGGCACATGGCCCGCCAGCAGGGCGTGCACAACGTCGAGCAGAAGCTGGCGCCCTACCTGACGCACCGCCGGCCGGCCTCCTCGCCCGAGGAGTTCAAGCAGAACTTCCAGAACGCGCTGATGCGGTGCGTCTCCCAGCTGTCCGTGGAAACCCACCCCGCCGGGAGCTGACCCGAGGAGTCTCCGGTGGAGCCGAGCGCGATGGACGCCCTGTCGGCGACCGCGTCCGGGCCGACCCCGCCCGCCGCGTCGCCGGCGGTCCCCGAGCCCGTGTCCGGGACGCGGTTCGCGGTGCTCGGGCCGCTCGAGATCCACGACGGTACGCGGATCCGCACGCCCCGGGCGCACAAGCTGCGGGTGCTGCTGGCCCTGCTGCTGGTCCGGGGCAACACCGTCGTCTCGACCGACACGCTGATCTCCGAGCTGTGGGGCGACCGCCCGCCGCGCACCGCGCTGAAGGCGCTGCGGGTGTACGTCTCGCAGCTGCGCCGGATCCTGGCGGCGCTGCCCGCGCAGGAGCACCGGCCGGTCATCGTGACCCGCGCCCCCGGCTACCGGCTGGAGCTGGACGGCGAGTCGCTCGACCTCATCCGGTTCGAGCGCCTGTGCGAACTGGGACGGATGGCCTGCGACGCGGGCGACCTGGAGCGGGCGCTGCGGCTCTACAGCGCGGCCACCGACCTGTGGCGCGGGCCCGCGCTCGTCGACGTCCGCTCCTCGCCCGTGCTGGAGGGCGTCGCGCTGAGCCTGGAGGAGGCGCGCATCTCCGCCCTGGAGCGGCGCATCCGGCTGCAGATGCGGCTGAACGGGTACGCCGAGGTCATCGGGGAGCTGCGCGCGCTGGCCGCCGAGCATCCGCTGCACGAGCGCATCCAGGCGCAGCTCATGGTGGCGCTGTGCCTGGCCGGGCGGCGGGCGGACGCCCTGGCGACCTTCCGCGCCCTGCGGGAGGCGTACGTCGCCGACCTCGGCATCGAGCCCAGCCGCGAACTGCAGACGCTGCACCAGTCGATCCTGGCGGCCGACGACCGCGCGCTGCCGAGCTGGGAGGCATGGATCGGGTGAGGGCCGTGCCCGCGCGGCCGCGCGGGCACGGCCCGCCGGGTTTTCCCGCGGCTGGCCGCTGCTTAACCCCTCCCTGAGACGCTCCAAGCCATGAGCCACTCGCAGTCTCCTCCCGGGGGCGAGGAGCCGAGCAAAGGGAGCGGCACCATGGATTTCGGTCTCAAGGGACGGCACGCGGTGGTCACCGGAGGAACCCGGGGCATCGGCCGCGCCATCACCTTGGCCTTGCTGGACCAGGGCGCGTCCGTCACCGTGTGCCATCGCCAGGAGAGCGCCGAAGCGGACGCCCTGCGCGCCGAGTTCGCCGCCCGCGACGCCGGCGCGCTGCTGGTGCGCGCCGACGTGTCGCGCGAGGCGGACGCGCGGCTGCTGCTGGACCGCGCCCACGAGACCTTCGGCCCCGTGGACGTGCTGGTCAACAATGCCGGGATCATCACTCATCTGCCGCTGGCCGAGCTGGCCGAGGACGAGTGGGCGCGCGTCGTCGACACCAACCTCGGCGGCGCCTACCGGATGATCCGCGCGTCGCTGGACCGGCTGGCCCGGCCCGCGTCGATCGTCAACATCACCTCGGCGGTCGCCGAGCACGGCATGCCGAACGCCGCGCACTACGTGGCGTCCAAGGCCGGGATCATCGGGCTCACCCGCGCCCTCTGCAAGGAGCTGGGCCCCGAGGGCATCCGGGTCAACGCCGTCACCTGCGGCGTCATCGACGGCACCGGCCAGAAGAACCCGCGCGGCGAGGAGGGCAAGCGCCGCTACGCCGAGATGACCGCGCTCGGCCGGCTCGGCGAACCCGCCGAGGTCGCCGACGCGGTGCTGTTCCTGGCCAGCGACGCGGCCCGGTACGTGACGGGCGCCGTGCTCGGCGTCGACGGCGGCATCTGACGGGGGCATCGAGGAGTTCATCGTGGAGAAGACGACCATGGTTCGCGCGGTGCTCACCATGCTCGTGCGCGAGGGCTGCGAAGCCGCGTTCGAGGACATCTGGCGGCGCACGATGAAGGAGGCCCAGCCGCGCGGCAGCCTCGGCCAGGCGCTGACCTGCGACCCCCGGCAGCGCCGCAGGTACATCATCACCGGCGACTGGGAGAGCCGCGAGGCGCTGCAGGCGTTCGAGCAGAGCCCGGAGCGCCGCTCCATGTCCGCCGCCTTCGAGCCGCTGCGCGAGTCCGCCAGCAAGCAGGTCCTGGAGATCATCGACCGCTTCTGACCGCGCGTCCGGACCGGCGCCCGCGCGGTCCGAGCCGGGGCCGGGCGCCAGAAAGGGAGAGTGACAGCCGTGACCGTACGCATCGTGGTGCGCGCCACCCCACGGGAAGAGGACCAGGAGAAGTTCGAGGAGGCGTACCGGCAGGTGACCGAGACCGTGCGGGGCACGCCGGGCCACCTGCACGACGAGCTGCTGCGGGACGCCGAGGACGGCCGGACCTACATCCTGCTGGCCGAGTGGGAGAGCGAGCAGGCCTTCCGCGCCTGGGAGAACGACCCGCGGCACCTGCAGATGGCCGCGCCCATGCTGCCGTACTGGGGCGACGAGGGCGTCGAGCGCCGCATCTACGAGGTGCGCGCCCGGCTCGACAGCGTGTGATCCGGCGGGCCGCCCCGGCCGGGGAGGCCGGGGCGGCCCGCCTCGTGCGAAGAGAAGGGAGACGCGGCATGGCGGCGGTGCGCAACGCCATCGTGGTGGGCGCGGGGATCGGCGGGCTGACCACGGCCATCGGCCTGCGCCGCGCGGGCATCGACACCGTGGTGCTGGAACGCCGCTCGTCCCCCGACCGGCTGCTCGCCGGCGGCGGCTTCATGCTGTGGCACAACGCGCTGCTCGCCCTGCGGGAGCTGAAACTGGACGAGCGCGTGGCCGAGGTCGGAGTGGAGATCGTGCACCACGAGTTCCGGTCCGACCGGGGCCGGCGCCTGGCCCGCTGGGACATCGCCCCCGAGGCCGAGCGGCACGGCGCCCCCGCCCTCGGCCTGCGCCGGTCGGCGCTCAACACCGTGCTGATGGAGGCGGCCGGCGACGGCGTCCTGCTCGGCCGCCGCTGCGTCGGCTTCGAGCAGGACG